>CANGGG010000026.1 GCA_947453415.1 Bacteroidota bacterium
AAACACTTAAACACTTAAACACTTAAACACTTAAACACTTAAACACTTAAACACTTAAACACTTAAACACTTAAACACTTAAACACTTAAACACTTAAACACTTAAACACTTAAACACTTAAACACTTTATACCTCCAAAACAATCAAATCATTGCTGAAAGCATCCGCATTTTGAAGCACTTTTTCTATTAAATCATCAAACAGATTGATATCGTGCATCATTACATTTTCTATACGTTCCTGAAATGTTCCATTTGGGAAAATGCGTTCTTTCAATTTCAACATTTTTACAATATTGTCTTCTTGTTTTTGCTCACGAACTTTTTTGTAAGTTTTAAAATTAGCCATCAAAACCTTCTTGGTTTCCAACTTAAATTGCAATATTTCTTTTCCTGAAATTGGGTCAATATTTTTCACTTCGTCAAACATTTGTTGTAATAAAACATCTATTTGATTAGCATTTTCCATAAAATTTGTTGCCGAATGTATTTGTAAATATTTATCGGTTAAATCTGCATCATTTAAAAACATATTGCCAATGGTTAACCCCATTTTTTCTATTTTATCTTTGGTCGATTTTCCCAATAATAAATAAGAATTACGTTGCATTACCAACGGAAAAGGAACTTGATGTGTTTCAAAAACTTGTTGTAGTTGTAACCAATAAGCAACCTCGGCTGGGCCACCAATATATGCTAAGTTAGGCAAAATTAATTCTTGGTAAACAGGACGCAATACTACATTTGGACTAAATCGTTCCGGATAATTTTCTATTTCAGTTTTTAACTCCTCATCAGTAAAAACTATATCCGTATCGTTTAATTTATAATGATTTCCTTCAGGTTTAATTAACCTACGGCCAAATTCAGGATGCAAGTAAAAAAAATTCACTTCCCTCCCATTTATTTGTAATTTATAGTTTTGACTTAATGCTTTATTGGTTTCTTGAATGGCTTCAAAACTTTTTTGTTCAAAAATATCATTGAACATAACAGGTTTTAAAAGCGTTTTCAAAGCTTTATCATCGGCATCAATAATTACCAAACCTTGGTTTTTGAATAAATCGTGAACTAATTTTCGAGTTCCAATGCTGAAATTATTATTCGTTAAAAAACTTTCTTGCAATAATTTGATCCATTTTTTTGCTTTATCTCTTTCACCTAAAATTGGAATCAATTGTTCAATTAAAGCTTCAATCCCAGTATTATCAATATGTCCAACGGGTTTTGAATTGGTTTCTTTTTGCCATTTTATTTCTTTTCCAAATAAATAAATGCTGCTTATTTCTTCAAAATCGTGGTCTTCACTAGCCATCCAAAATACAGGTACAAAATTTTGTTGTGGGTATTTTTCATTAAGTTGTTTGGCTAAATTAATGACTGTTGCAATTTTATAAATGAAATACAATGGACCAGTAAACAATGCCAATTGATGTCCAGTTGTTACTGTAAATGTATTTGTATTTTTAAGTGATAAAGTGTTTAAATATGTCGCATCATTATCTACTAAATCGATTTCAGCTTTTTTATATTGATCCAGTAAAGCATTTACTAAAACATTTCTGTTTTCTGCACTAAAATGTTTGTTTTTGATGGCTTCACCAAATGATTCAATGTTTGGCGCATATTTATAAAAAGATTTTAAAACGTCTTTTTGTTCTAAATAATCTTTCGTAATGGCAGGAATAAGTCCTGTGCTTGTTATTGGAATATTTGTTGACATTGATGTTTATTTATTTGTCATAGTGAGAGATAATTTTAAAAAATCAAAACAAAATTCGGTCATTCCGTAGTTCCGCAATGCGGTATTCTTATTACTCTTTGGCGGTTAGCTAATGGTAAGTAATTATTTAAAGCTAAGAAGATGCTTACAGCATGACTAACTTGTTTTTTATTTAACTAAACTATTTTACCGTATAAGTCAAAATCTTCAGCACTTTCAATTTGCACATTGGCAAAATCGCCAATTTTTGCATAATATTTTTTAGCATCTACCAATACTTCATTATCTACCTCAGGGCTATCAAATTCAGTACGACCAACCCACATGCCATTTTCTTTTCTATCAAACAGCACCTTGTAAGTATTGCCAATTTTGGCTTGATTAATTTTTGCAGAAATGCCTTGTTGAATTTCCATTACAATGGCAGCACGTTCTTCTTTCACTTCTTGTGGTACATCGTCCACCATGGTTCCGGCATGTGTTCCATCTTCATGGCTGTATGTAAATATACCTAATCTATCAAACTGATTATGCTCTACAAATTTGCATAAATCTTTAAAATCTTGCTCTGTTTCACCCGGATGCCCAGCTATTAAAGTGGTTCTAATAGCAATTCCAGGTACTTTATCTCTTATAGAATCTACCACTTCTTGCGTACGTTTGGTGGTAATTCCTCTGCGCATAATTTTCAGCATATTATCGCTGGTATGTTGCAAAGGAATGTCAATATAATTACAAATATTGCTGCGCTCAGCCATTACATCCAGCGCATCCATTGGAAACTGACTTGGATAAGCATAATGCAAACGCAACCATTCTAAACCTTCTACGTCAGAAATTCTGCGCATTAATTCAGCCAATTTCCGGTCGCCATAAATGTCTAAACCATAATAAGTGCTGTCTTGCGCAATCATCAAAATTTCTTTGGTACCATTTTTTACCAAACTTTTCACTTCAGTTTCTAATTGCTCAAAAGTTTTAGATACGTGTTTGCCACGCATAATTGGAATGGCACAAAACGAACAGGGTCTATCGCAACCTTCCGAAATTTTTAAATAAGCATAATGACTTGGAGTAGTTAACAAACGTTCGCCTATTAATTCGTGTTTGTAATCCGCACCTAAAGTTTTTAATAATTGAGGTAAATGTAAAGTACCGAAATACTCATCTACATCGGTAATTTCTTTTTCTAAATCGGGTTTATAACGCTGACTTAAACAACCTGTCACATATAATTTATCAATTTCTCCGGCTTGTTTTGCTTCTGCATAACGCAAAATGGTATCAATACTTTCTTGCTTGGCATTATCAATAAATCCGCATGTATTGATCACAATAATGTTCGCATCATCCTTTGCCGATTCATGCGTAACATTCTTGTCATTGGCCTTTAATTGGCTATATAACACTTCGCTGTCCACAATATTTTTGCTACAACCAAGTGTAATGATATTTATTTTATCTTGTTTTTTATTTTTTGTTTTCATGTTTGATGTTCGCAACAGAATTACTGTTTATTCAGATAATCTATAATAGAAATGAAAAAATTTTATTGTAAAAAATGTGAAAAATTTCTTTAATGAAATTTGGCTATTTAAACAAAGAATCTACAAATTCCTTTTTGCTAAAAACTTGCAAATCGTCTATTCCTTCGCCAACTCCAATGTATTTTACAGGAATTTTAAATTGGTCGGCAATGCCAATAACTACACCACCTTTTGCGGTTCCGTCTAATTTAGTTAAAGCTAACGCATTTACTTCAGTGGCAGCAGTAAAATGTTTGGCTTGTTCAAACGCATTTTGACCAGTACTAGCATCCAAAACCAATAATATTTCGTGAGGAGTTCCTTCTTGCACTTTTCCCATTACGCGTTTAATTTTTGAAAGTTCATCCATCAAACCAATTTTATTATGTAATCGGCCAGCTGTGTCAATGATACAAACATCGGCATCATTTTCTTTTGCATATTTCACTGCATCAAAAGCTACTGAAGCGGGATCGGTATTCATTCCATGGCTCACCACATGAACGTCATTTCTGCTTCCCCAAATTTTTAATTGCTCCACAGCAGCTGCTCTAAAAGTATCACCAGCGCCTAAAACTACTTTTTTACCAGCTTTTTTAAACTGATTTGCTAATTTACCAATGGTGGTAGTTTTTCCAACTCCATTTACACCAACAACCATAATTACATAAGGTTTTTGGCCGGGTAAATTTTCAAAACTGCTTAAATTTTCGTTGTCATTTTCGTCTAACAATAAAGCAATTTCTTCTTTTAGCATCAAATTTAAATCGGAAGTTCCAACGTATTTATCATTGGCAACACGTTTTTGTAATCGGTTAATAATTTTCAAAGTAGTTTCAATTCCAACGTCAGAAGTCACTAAAATTTCTTCTAATTTATCTAAAAAATCGTCATCAATTGAAGATTTACCAGCAATAGCTTTGCTAATTTTATCGAACAAACTAGTTTTAGTTTTCTCTAAACCTTGATCTAGCTTTTCCTTTTTTTCTTTGCTGAAAAAATTAAAAATTCCCATTGTAATTTACTTTGTAAGTATTTTATTCATTGAATAAAATAAAAATACTTGAATAAAAATTTTGTTTATAAAAACACAAAAAGCATTCTGATTATCTTCAGAATGCTTTTCATCGTTAAATATTAAAAATGTAATTATGCTTGAAAAGCAGCTTTAACATTCTCGTTAGGTATGATTAGTGATTTAAAAGAATATGCTCCTTTTTTGTTTTTTACAGCACGATAAATTTTAGCGAAATCTTTACCAGATCCTGTTTTTAACGTTGCAACTACTTTCTTTGCCATTGTTTAAATTCCTCTTTGTTTAAGGGTTAATTACTTAATTTCTTTATGTACAGTTTTACGTTTTAAAATTGGATTGTATTTTTTCAATTCTAAACGCTCAGTTGTATTTTTTTTATTTTTTGTAGTGATATAACGGCTTGTTCCTGGCATGCCTGAATTCTTATGTTCAGTACATTCCATAATCACTTGTATTCTGTTTCCTCTTTTTGCCATTGTTTAAATCTCCTAAATTAAATTTTGCCGTATTTAACAAAATCGTTTAACACTTTTGTTATTCCTTTTTTCGAAATAGTCTTGATTGCCTTTGTGCTCACGCGTAAAGTAATCCACTGACCATCTTCAGGAATAAAAAACTTTTTATCTTGTAAATTAGGATAAAAACGTCTTTTAGTTTTTGCATTTGAATGCGAAACGTTATTACCTTTCAATGCTTTTTTACCAGTTAAATCACAAACTCTCATCTCTTTTTTCTTTTATAAGGGCTGCAAATATCTGTTTTTTATTCTCAAATACAAGCAGTATTCAAAAAAAAACTAAAAAAAACTTCAGAAACCTACAAATTATTTTCTATTTAACTGTAATTCAACTATTACTAATCCAAACTTTAAATATTATCATACTTTAAAATATATCAAACTGTTTTTAATACTTTCGCAGCATGATAAAATGGTGGAAAATAACAGGATTTATTTTAGTGCTTTATTCTATTGTTCAAGGTTTATTTGGTGCAATACCTAATTTACCTATATTAGAGAACAGTATTAGGAATTTATTTTTTCATGTGCCCATGTGGTTTACCATGATTGCACTTTTATTGTTTTCATTTATTAAATCAATTCAAACTTTAAATAATAAGAATTCTGTTAACTTAACATTTGATGCGGAAGCAGCAATTTTTGCAAATACCGCCATGCTTTTTGGAGTGGCTGGATTATGTACCGGAATGATTTGGGCTAAAAACACTTGGGGCGCTTATTGGACTCCCGATCCTAAATTAAATGCTGCTGCAGTAGCCATGCTATTATACGCAGCTTATTTTGTATTGCGAAGTAGTATAGTAGATGAAGAAAAACGTGCGCGCATATCGGCTGTATTTAACATATTTTGTTTCCCAATATTTGTAGTTTTGGTATTTATTTTACCTCGACTAACAGATTCATTGCACCCAGGAAATGGCGGAAATCCTGGCTTTAACAGTTATGATTTAGACAGTAGATTAAGAATGGTGTTTTATCCTGCCGTATTAGGTTGGGTATTCATAGGTTTTTGGATAGCCGATATTGGCAAAAGAATGAAAAAAATAAGCAACGAATTATAGCATGAAATTAATTTTAAATCAAGCAAAAATAGACTCAAGTAAATTACCCGATATGTTTGGAGGTAACAAAATGGATGTAGTTGTAATAGTAATTGCTATTATTTTTACGTTATTATGTGGTTATTTGGTGATGATGGATTTGAGGTTACGTAAAATTGAAAAAAATAACGAGATAAAAAAATAACATCATGAAAAAAACAAGTATCATCATTATTGTGCTAATTGCTTTAGCAATAGGTGCAATTATAAGTACTACCAGCGATGCAAGTAGTTATGAAAACTTTGGTGTGGCGGCTGAAAATCCAGGTAAAGAGTTTCACATTGTAGGCACTTTAAATAAAACAAAAGAAAAGTATTTTGACCCTAAAAAAGATGCAAACTATTTTACTTTTTATTTGATTGACGATAAGGGTGTAGAACAAAAAGTGGTGTATCATGCTCCGGAACCAGCTGATTTTGAACGCAGCGAAAAAATTGTAATCATTGGTAAAATGGATGGTGACCATTTTGAAGCAAGCAAAATATTATTAAAATGCCCTAGTAAATATACCGATAATCAGGTGAAAGGGAAATAAAACTAAATATAAAATTCGAATAAAATAAATAATAAATTCGAAAACCCATTCCGATCTATCGGAACGAAATTCGAAGATAATTACCGGAAAATTATAAATAAAAAAAGCCAAATTCAAGTTTCGAGTTTGGCTTTTTTATTGAATTGGATTATGAAATTTACTTTTTGAAATATTGATTGTTTGAGGGAATTAAAGCAATTCATTTACACATAAAAAAACCTTCCTAAAATATTTTCAGGAAGGTTTTTTTATAGAATAATATTTCTTGCTTTGACTTTGCTCAGCAACCGAAATATTTAATTATTTACCGCTAACCATAAACTTAACAGTTTGCATGCCATTGGCATTGCTAATGTTTAACAAATAAACACCATTGTTTAATTGGCTAATGTTTAATTGCTCGTTAAAGTTTTTAGCATTGATTGTTTGTTTCATTATTTCTTTACCTAAAATATCAGTGATTACTAATTGTGCAGGTAATTGGTTAATGTTTTCAATGTTAATATTTAACTCAGCGTATGCTGGCGATGGATAAACAGAAATATTACTTGCAATGCCATTCACTTCATTCACATTTGTTTTATTAATAACAACTACAGTTCTAACTGCAGTTTGCATATTTCCTGCTAAATCAGATACTGAATAAGTAATGGTATAAGTTCCAGTTTTGCTTGAATCAATAGTGCTTACCTTAGTAATTTTACTAGTTATAATTCCATCAATATTATCTATAGCAGTTGCTCCAGCATCTATATATGAAGTAGTGCGTTGCAATGTATCTGGGTTTTTACCTAAAATAGTAATTACAGGTTTAATAGTATCTGGAGCTAACACGTTAACGATACGAGTCACTGAATCCATGTTTCCAGCTAAATCTCTAACTGAATATGAAATAGTATAAGTTCCAGTAATTGAAGTATTTACAGTGCCATATTTTACAATTTTACTAGTAATATTACCTTCTTTATCATCCAATGCGGTAGCACCTAAATCATTGTAAACACTGTCTTTTTTAACAGAAAAAGGATTTGCTCCAATGATAGTAATAACAGGTTTAATGGTATCAATATTTGAGAAATCAGCATCAGCAGCATTTCTAGGAATTAATTTAAAATTTCCATTAGCAAAATACATTGGACCTTGAATATAACTCATTTTCATTCCAACACTTACCAAATTGTTATAATTTTTAAAGTTGGTGTTGTAATCATCAATTCTAAAACTAGCTCCATTTTTTCTATTTACAGCAAACTCACCAAATGCTCCTGTTGGTTCATCTGGGTTTTTGCTTGTAACTGTTAAGCTATCAAATTTAACCAATACACCTTCCCATTTACGACTGTAATCAACACTACCAAGTGCAAATGAATCGATAGATAAATTAGTTTGAAATGCTGGTAAAGGATTTCCTGAAGAAATTACAGAACTTAACACATTGTATAAAGTGGTAACGTTAAAGTTTTCGGTAACTTTTGCTCTTGTAATTAATACAGAATCGCCTAATTGCCATTTAGCAGCAGAATCAGCACCTGAATTACGCTGAACAAATATTGCTGAATTAGCACCTTGTCCATCTTGAATAGTAACCATGTTACCATAATTTAAAGCCGTAACCACACCTTTTACATTGATACCTAATAATGAATCACCATTCCAAATACTTGTTCCATTAGGAACTACACTTGTTTGTAAAGCTCTAATATTATCTACGCCATTTGGACCGGTAATATAGTATTTGTTTCCAAAGCTAAATGGGTCAGGAACTAAAGTAGTTCTACTTTTTTTGTCAGTAGCTTGAACCCAATACGTCATTACACATTCGGTATTGGTACGAGGAATTTGAGCTAAATAATAATTTGGAAAATTAGGAACAGCAGTTAAACTTACTGAATCCATCATATTAGTAATTGAGTTTTTAAAATATACTTTGCTATTTGCTAAAGTAGTATCACCAACTGTAATTTCAAAAACTAGTTTTGTTGTATCACTTGATTTTACTATTGAAGGATTTTTACTGATAAATTTAATAGAAGGAGGGCAAGAAGTACAAACTTTATAATCGCCAGGATATATTGGAGCAATACCATAACGAGCAGCACCACTTACAACATATTCTGTAACTACACCTTGAATAAAATCTAAACGTGTACCAATAGCAGGAGCAATAAATCTATTAGGATTAGCAACATTTAAACCAGTTGAATCGCCTAAACCATCTCTTCTATAATAAGCAGAAAAATCTCTTACTTCAATTACATTTCCATTGTCATCAATTACACTCCAAGCAGTTCTGTTTGAGTTTCCTGAAATGGTATTCACAACACTGTAAACAGTTACGTTTCTTAAACGAACCAAAGTTCCTTCATAAGCTTCGCCTGTTAATTTTTGTGGAATTCTTGAAGATGAATTAGGATTTCCTAACATCAATTTATCGGCAGTAATTTCAGAATAAACTAAAGTATCAGGAGTTAAACTTAATTGTTCCACACCATTTTCCCAATTAGCATTACTTCTAATCAAATTTACTTGTGTTTCGCCCTGAAAATCTTTGATAACAGCGGTAACACGCACTTTATAACCCACTACAAAGTTGTCATAAAATTTACTTTCTGCTAATAAAGTAGCTAAAGTAGTTCCTGGTCCACTTGGAGCAGCTGGCTCACACATTACTTGTATTCCACTCCAAGGTCCACCACCTTTGCGTTGAATATAGGCTGCTTTTCTGCTTATTGAAAGTCCATATGATTTAGGATTGCTAATTACTATTCCTTCAAAACGAACCGTATCACGATAAATGGTATCTTTAAATGTAGGGCTCACATAATCAGGTAATGTAGTAGTAGAGGTAGAACTTAATTTACCATAATTCACAAATTGAACTGAATCAATTGGAATAATTGGATAAGGATTTTGCGCATTGGCAATTAATCCACCCAAAATGGTTGTGAAAAGTAGAATTGTTTTTTTCATTTTTTTGTTTATTTATATTTAATTGTTTTTGTTTATTTTAAATTATTTTATCACTGCAAAGTTACCTGTTTGAACTATATCTGTGGCTAAATCTTTTACACTATACATATATATTCCTTGCGTTATCTGGTTTTTGGAATCGCTTAATAAATCCCAAGCGTGTTCGCCACCTGTCATAACTGTTTTTTCTCTATCACTTAATCTATCAAACCAAGCATTTCCTTCGCCATTATAAGTATCTGAATGGTGTTTAAAATTTGATATTACATCACCACTAGTGGTGTAAATAGTAATTTCACAGTTTTGTGGTAAATTATAAAAATATAATTTCCGTGTTCTTGAAGTGGTTCCGTCCCAAGCTGCGCTGGTATTATACGGATTTGGGTAAATACCAACTTTTGTATCTTGGTCTTCTTTGGTGAAATTATTGGTTTCACTGCCAGCAAAAACCCTGAAATCATTTCCGCTAAATGATGATTCTAACGATTCTAAATTTAATTTTTTGTTTCCTTTGTCAAATGCAGTTACAATAAATAAATATTGCCAACCATTACTTATATTATTAATGGTATAACTGTAATAATATTTGGTAGTATCGCCTTCAAACGTTATTGGTTGAGGCAAACGTATTAAATCAAAACCATTATTATTCCCAACATCATTTCCGGTGCTATCCCAAGTGCCAATTAAGTTACGAGCATCGGTAAAGTTCGGTTTTAAATCATCTCCTATTTTACTTGAATAAATTTTATATCCTTCAAAATCTTTTTCTCTTGTGATTGGATCCACTGAAGATTCCGCATTATTACTCCAATATATAGTTAGTTTTTTGTTACCAGCTATAATTTTCACTTTTGGATCTGCAGGTGGTTCCGGCAATACAAAACGATCTAATTTACCATTTTGATTCAAATCTTTTTCAACAGAATAAATACCCGTTTCATCGGCATCTTCACCCAAATAAGTAGACCTACTTCTGTTAAAATGTTCTTTTAATTCCAATTGAGAACCATCAGTACTTAAAATAGACTGTGATTGATTTTGAACAAAATCTCTTAATTGCTTTGCTGAAACAAATGCCATAGTATAAGTCATACTTGAATCAGGTTCTAAGGAACGGAATGGCCCAACACTCATTAACTGTAACCAATTAGAAGGAGCGCCATAAGTAGGTCCGCCACTTGAATTCAAATCATTGGAATCAATTCCAATTGCCATTTTACTGTATCGAGTTAATTCGTCATTAGGGCCAATAAAAGGTGGAGAGGTAGAACCAAAAGTCCAAAAATTAGCATTATAAGTTGGCGCGGTAAAACCTTTGTTGGTAAATATTTCGGGTTTACTTGGGTTAAAAAATAATCCATTCCAGTCAACACCTAAAAATTGCATAGCACCATAAGAACTAATAAAATTATAATCATCAGCAGATTTTGCAGCCATATAAGCTACAATTGCATTGTTTTTTTTGTCAACAAAATTTCTTCCTCTTTGAAAAAACAATGAACCTGTTTCTCTCGTTACGTTTACGTTTCTAACTACTAAATCGGCAAAATTTCCAATATAAACAGAATCCCATCTTTCTTTACTTTTATTGGTAATGGTATAATTAAGTATTACAAAATAATCAGCATAAGAATAATTCCAATTTAATACTTCAAGCTTTACAACTGCTTTTAAAGGATTGTTATGACCATTTATAGGAATAGTAGTTCCAGGAATAATGGTATTACTATCCGTCATTTTTATTACAAAATCTTGGTGCGAAATTGCTGAATTAGAATAATTAGCACTTTTTGTTAAGTTGGATCTTTCCAATACATTTGACAATGCTGTAAATTCAAAATTTCCTGCACCAGACGAGTAGCCTGAACTACTTTCAGCACTTGTACTCGATACACGAACTTGTCCGTTCACATAAGCACCAATCCACAAACCCGCTTCAAACAAATGTTCTACACCACTTCCTCTCGGATAAGCCATAGATGGAGGTCCACTTGTATTGGTTCTAACAGTTGGTCTGCCAATAGTTCCAAAATTATTAACGGTTAAACCCAACCTAGATGCGGTGGTGAATTTACCTTCATTTTTAACTTGGCTAAAAATGTTTGTTGAATTCAATAACAAACACAATATAAATATTTTTATTTTAATTATTTTTCGCATATTTTACAGAATGCAAATATGTAATTTTTAATAATAACTAACCGTTAAATTATTTTTTTGCAAAATATTTAAATCATAAAAAAAAATATCCACAGTTTTAAAACCTTTAACTAGCTGTGGTTGTTAAATTTAATAATCTCACAATTAATTAATTTCATTGATAGTTATCAATTAATAAAAAGATTTTTAGAAGTATTTGACACCATTCTTATATTGCAACACAATTTACACCAAAAAAACAAAGAAATATACCAATGAAGCATTTGAAAATTAAAGCATCTTTTGTACTAATGATAGCTATGATACTTTTTAGTAGCTCATCAGTTTTTGCGCAGGATATGACTACCGATGCCGCGGAAGCGGCAAAATCGACAGCAAGTAACATTAACTGGTTAATAGCCGGAATTGCCATATTATTGGTATTTATTATAGGAATGATATTCGATATTTTATCGAAAGTAGGCGATGTTCAAAAGAAACAAGTAATTAATTGGGGAAAAATAAATGCTTATTTAGCATTGGTATTTTTAATAGTTGGAATGTCCGCATTTGCATGGGAAATGACAGTTCATGGAAAACTAACATTATTCACTTTGCCAAGTGCATCAGCTCATTCCGAAGAATATGATAACATGTTTATGATTACCTTATGGTTAACAGGAATTGTATTTGTTATAACTCATATTCTTTTGTTTTGGTACACTTATAAATATAAAGAAGATAAAAAACGTAAAGCGTTATTTTATCCTGACAACCATAAATTAGAGTTGCTTTGGACCATTGTTCCTGCTTTTGTACTAACTATATTAGTGGTAAGAGGTTTAATTGTATGGAGCGATATGACTACAAGTAAAGATAAAGATGCCATGAACATTGAAGTTTTTGGTTATCAGTTTGCTTGGAATGCTCGTTACAGTGGTGCAGATAATAAATTAGGAAAATACGACTTTCGTCAAATGGGAATTGTAAACGCTTTAGGCGTTGATAGCACTAAAGAATTTGCTGGTGATGATGTTATAACAACTGAATTACATATTCCTGTTAATAAAGCTATTTACTTACATTTTAGAGCAAAAGATGTAATACATTCAGCATATTTACCTCATTTTAGAGCACAAATGAATGTTGTACCGGGTTTACCAACTAAGTTTGACTTTACTCCTACTTTAACTACCAATGAAATGCGTGTAAAATTAGAAAATCCAAATTTTGATTATATATTATTGTGTAATAAAATTTGCGGTAGTGCACATTATAGAATGAAAATGAAAGTAATTGTTGACACCCAAGCGGATTTTGACAAATGGTTAAAAGAACAACCTGCATTAACTGCAAAAGGAACTGAAACAAATTCATTACATTCTTTTTTAAGTAAAGAAAACCCAATAGCTTCTAATTAATTAATCCTTCACAAAGAATAACATAAAAGACATATATGAGCGCAGCAGCAATACATAGCGATGATCAACATCACGGAGATCATGGTCATCACAAAGAAACATTTATTTCGAAATACATATTTAGTATGGACCATAAAATGATTTCAAAACAGTTTTTAATAACTGGAATCATTATGGGAACCATTGGCATGTTAATGTCATTAATATTTCGCTTACAATTAGCCTATCCTGAAACTTCGTTTCCAATTTTCGAAACTATTTTAGGTGAGTGGGGAAAAGGTGGTAAAATTGATCCAAACTTTTATTTGGCATTGATTACAATTCATGGTACTATCATGGTATTTTTTGTATTAACTGCCGGATTAAGTGGTACATTTAGTAACTTACTAATTCCTTTGCAAGTTGGAGCAAGAGATATGGCATCACCATTTTTAAATATGTTATCATATTGGTTTTTCTTTACTTCTTCAGTATTAATGTTAAGTTCTTTATTTGTACAAGGTGGACCAGCTTCTGCAGGTTGGACAATTTATCCTCCATTATCTGCATTGCCAAAGGCAATACCAGGCTCTGGTACAGGAATGACATTATGGTTAGTTTCAATGATTGTGTTTATTGTTTCTTCATTATTAGGTAGTATTAACTACGTAGCAACAGTAATTAATATGCGTACCAAAGGAATGAAAATGACTAGAATGCCATTAACTATTTGGGCATTTTTATTCACTGCTATTTTAGGTATTTTATCATTCCCAGTTTTATTTGGTGGTTCATTATTATTAGTATTTGACAGAAGTTTTGGAACTTCATTTTACTTGAATGAAATTCCTGCTGACTTAGCAGGTGGAATTGAAAGAGTTGGTGGTTCACCCATTTTATTCCAACATTTATTTTGGTTCTTAGGACATCCTGAAGTATATATTATTTTATTACCTGCACTAGGACTTACTTCTGAGGTAATTGCTACCAATGCCCGTAAACCTATTTTTGGTTACCGTGCCATGATTGGTTCTATTATGGCTATTGCTTTATTATCATTTATAGTTTGGGGCCATCATATGTTTATTACAGGTATGAATCCATTCTTAGGTTCTGTATTTATGCTTGGAACTTTAATTATTGCGGTTCCATCGGCAGTAAAAACATTTAACTATTTAGGAACTTTATGGAAAGGTAATTTACGTTTAAATCCTCAAATGATGTTTGCTATAGGTTTAGTTTCATTCTTTATTTCTGGTGGATTAACAGGTATTTTCTTAGGAAATGCAGCATTAGATATCAACTTACACGATACTTATTTTGTTGTGGCACATTTCCATTTAGTAATGGGTAGCGCTGCAATATTTGGTATGATATGCGGTATTTATCATTGGTTCCCTAAAATGTTTGGAAGAATGATGAACGAAAGTTTAGGACAAATCCATTTTTGGTTAACTATTGTTTCGGCTTATTGTGTATTTTTCCCAATGCACTTTATGGGTTTAGCTGGTGTGCCTCGTAGGTATTATGCATTTACAGCTTACGATCAATTCAATGTATTTGTTGACATGAATAAGTTCATTACTTATGCAGCATTTGTAGGCGGAATTGCTCAATTTATTTTCTTATTTAACTTTTTCTATAGTATGTTCAAAGGTAAAAAAGCAGTTCAAAATCCTTGGGAAAGTAACACCATGGAATGGACTACTCCCGTTGAACATTTACATGGTAACTGGCCTGGAGAAATTCCTCACGTTTACCGTTGGCCTTATGATTATAGCGTCCCAGGACATGACAAGGATTTTATTCCTCAAATTACTCCTGATTATGGACAAACGGACCCCTTAACTGAGGCAAAAGTTGTTCCCGCTGAAGACCGTAAGAAAATTCCGACATTAGAAAAAGAAGAAGCAGTTTTGTTTTCTTTAGCTAAACGTTGGTTAGGTTTTGCTTAAGCAATAAAAAAATGTAATTGGTTGGTATCCTCAAAATTGATAAAATATATTAGGGAATTCACCAACAATAAAAAAGAATGAACAAAAAATCATTCAAAAAAAAATGTTTAAAAATAATTACGAAATAAGATTTAAACGCTTTGGAATAGCAACCATTATAGCGGTGTTCTTTTTAATTTTTGTAGGAGGTTTGGTACGAAGCACTGGAAGCGGAATGGGATGTCCAGATTGGCCAAAGTGTTTTGGACAATATATACCACCCACTAATTTATCAGAATTGCCTGTTGATTATAAAACTCAATTTGCAGTTCAAGGTAAAGAAATAGCCGATTTTGATCCAATAAAAACTTGGATAGAATACATAAATAGGCTTATAGGTGTGGTGATAGGATTCCTTGTTTTACTAACTGTGGTATTTGCTTTTCCTTATTTAAAATCAAATGCTAAAATATTTTGGCTAAGTTTTATCGCTTTTATATTGGTTGGTATTCAAGGTTGGATTGGAGCAAAAGTTGTTTCAACTGACTTAGCAACTTGGATGGTTACTATTCACATGGTAATTGCCCTTATCATAGTAGCTTTACTGATATACACTGTTACTTCATCACAACAGTTTAATATTGTACAGTTCAAAGAAAATAGTTCTTTAAAAATATTAATTATAGTGGCTTTGATTATTAGTTTAGTTCAAATAATTAGTGGTACACAGGTAAGAGAAAAAGTAGACCATGTGGCAAATGTGATAGGTGAACCATACCGTTCGCAATGGCCTAAGTTTTTTATGGATGAATTTTTATTCAAACTTCATAGAACTTGGTCTGTTTTAAATTTAGGTATTTCAATATTATTACTTTTAAAATATAGAAATTTATTTGAAAGAAATTCGTTGATTTACAAATGTGGTTTGGGAATAATTTTAATGTTATGTTCTCAGGCTTTAAGTGGAAGTATTTTGGTAAATATGGGTTTTCCAAAACAAGTAACTTCTTTACATTTAACAGTAGGAAGCATCATTGCTGGTTTGCAAATTTTTGCAGCCATTTTGATATTTAATAAAACAATTCCTTTAAATAGGGACAGTAATTGATAATAAAAAACAAATTGAGTAATTTAGAACAAAATATAACAATTGAAAACACTGGTTTTTGGAGACAAAAAGTAAGTGACTACATGCAACTAATTAAAGTTAGGTTGAGTAGTTTGGTAGTTTTTAGTTCGGTAATAACTTATTTGACAGCTGCTCAAGGAAAAGTAAATTGGTTTGAAGTTTTTATTTTGGCTTCTGCTGGCTTATTGGTTACTGGTTCAGCAAATGGTATCAATCAAATTATTGAAAAAGATTACGATAAGTTAATGACTAGAACTGCTAATAGACCTGTTTCTACTGGTAGAATGAGCGTTACCGAGGCAGGAATTAGTTCATTTTTAATGGGCATAGTTGGTGTGTTTTTAATTGGCTTTTATTTAAATCAATTAAGCGGATTATTGGCTTTAGTTTCATTATTAAGTTATGCTTTTTTATATACTCCTTTAAAAAGAGTAACGCCTATTTCAGTATTTGTTGGCGCATTTCCAGGAGCTTTACCCACCATGTTAGGTTGGGTAGCATATACCGGAAAAATTGATATTGCAGCAATTGTATTATTCACTGTTCAATTTGTTTGGCAGTTTCCACATTTTTGGAGCATTGCTTGGATTTTAGAAGACGATTATAAAAGAGCTGGATTTAAAATGTTACCATTTAATCCTGGAAGAACTAGAAAAACTGCGTTCCAGTGTTTGTTATTTTCATTGGTATTAATTCCTATTGGAATTTTGCCAACTGTATTTAATATTTCGGGAGTGGTAGCGGCTGTAGTTGCTGTATTTGGGGCATTATACTTTAGTTTTTATGCCTATAAATTATATAAAAGTTGCGAATTAACAGATGCAAAAAAACTAATGATGGCAGCAATTATTTATCTTCCAATTGTTCAACTTTTTTACTTGATAGATAAAATATAAAATGATTCAATCAATTAACAAAAAAAATATAGACGAACGAGAACCAGGAGTAGAGCCTAAAACTTTTGTTTTATGGCTTCTTATTGTAAGTAGCATTATGCTATTTGCAGGTTTTACAAGCGGATATATAGTTAGACGAGGAGAAGGCGAATGGGTGGTATTTAATTTACCAACCATGTTTATGTTAAACACTGGTGTTATTGTATTAAGTAGTATATTTATGCAATGGGCTTATTTATCGGCAAAAAAAGATGAATTAAATAAAACTAAAGTAGGACTATCAATGGCATTAGCTTTAGGAATTTTATTCATTGTTATGCAATATTGGGGTTGGAGTCAAATGGTATATAATTCCATTTATTTTGGATTTGCAAATCCAAGTGGTTCTTTTGTATATGCTATTACCGGTGTTCATGTTTTACATGTAATAATTGGTATCTTTTATTTACTCACTATTCTAATACAAACATACAGATTCAAAGTTCATAAAAAATCCATCAGAGGTATTGCAATGTGTAATACATATTGGCATTTTGTAGGAATTCTTTGGATTTACCTTTACCTATTTTTACTTTTAAACAGATAACAAAAATTATAAACTAAGAAACAAATAAATAATAAAACAATGTCAAATACAGCTACTTTAAGTACCGACAACAAACAAACATGGGGTGGAGGAAAATCACCATTAAGTATTAGTTATGGTAAATTGATGATGTGGGTTTTTCTACTTTCAGATGCATTTACTTTTTCTTCATTACTTGTTGCCTATGGTTTTGTAAGATTTACTTTTACAACATCTTTACCGAACGAAATTGTTAAACCATTTTCTCATCTCTCTCACACTTTTACTGAAGAAATGCAAAAAGCAGGCATGTTCGTTACTGAACGTTGGCCTTCTCCTGAATTAGTGTTTAACCACTTTCCATTTTTACATGGCATTCATTTACCGTTGATGTTTGTAAGTTTAATGACTTTCATATTAATTTTCAGTTCTGTAACTATGGTTTTAGCGGTAGAAGCCGGACATAGAATGGCAAAAAAAGAAGTAGAAAAATACATGCTTTGGACCATCATTGGTGGTGCTGCTTTCCTAGGTTGCCAAGCTTGGGAGTGGACTAATTTAATAACTGAAGGTGCTAGTTTGCAAAACAATCCTTTTGGACCAACAGCTTTTGCCGCTTTGTTTTTTATTGTTACTGGCTTTCACGGAACTCACGTTTTGTCGGGTGTAATTTTAAATATTATTATTTATATCAATGTAGTAAACGACACTTACGAAAAAAGAGGTCATTATGAAATGGTTGAAAAAGTAGGTTTATATTGGCATTTTGTTGATTTAGTTTGGGTGTTTGTATTTACATTCTTCTATTTAATATAATTTTCAATTCATAGAAATCAAGACAATTTATTCATTTAAAAATAAAAAAAATTACCATGGATCACATAGAACATTTAGAACATACAGAGTCGCCCGCTAACATGAAAAAGCAAATTTGGAATACATTTTATGTATTACTAGTTTTAACGGTAGTAGATATTGCTTTATATTTTGCATTGCTTTCAAGTCATTCTATATATAAAAATATATTATTTGTGTTTTTAGGATTAGTAAAAGCATTTTATATCGTTTCTGTATTTATGCACATGAAGTTTGAACGCAAGTTTTTGGCCTCAATAATTATTTTACCAATGTTATTTATTTGCTTTTTAATTTGGTTGGCATTAACTGAAGCAGGATACACATTTGACTCACGACTATTTTAAAAAACTTTATTCAAGTTTTTTAGTTAATATAAATAATGAAAAGAAAATCATTTTGGGTAGCAACTGGATTATTAGTATTTCCAGTTGCTTTCTTTTTTTTACTGAGAGCCAGTAAACAAAACTACAAGCATTTGCCCCATTTGGGCGAAAAAATAGCGCCTAATGGTGTCGATATAAAAGATACTATTTTTTACCAAGTACCTGAATTTTCAGTTACTGACCAAAGTGGAAAAGAGCTGAGTTCTAAAATGCTTTCTAATAACATTGTTATTGCAAACTTTTTCTTTGCTAGCTGCAAAGATGTTTGCCCTAAAATGAATGGAAACATTTCAGTGTTTTACGAAAAAGCAAAAGAATGGAGTGAGGTAAAATTAATTTCATTTACTGTTGATCCCGAAAACGATTCAACACAAATTCTTGCTGATTATGCTAAGAAAATGAATGCCGATAAAAAGATTTGGCATTTTTGTAGAACAGATAAGGAAAACCTATTTAAAATTGGTCAAGGATTTTTACTTCCTGTTTCCATTGAAGACAAAACAATTGACCACAGTCAACAAATAATATTGTTAGATAAATCTCGTCATATCAGGGGTGTGTATAATGGCCTTGATTTGAATGATATGAAAAGATTAAATGATGAATTAAAAGTGCTTTTATATGAATACCACGAACCAAGATAAACAAGACAAATTAGTTTTTAACATTGTAACAATTGTATCAATTATAGTTTTTGTAGCAGTTGTTATTTTAAATAGAAAAATACTTCCTAGGCCAGAAATATTACCCAGTTGGGTCATGTATTTACCAAAATTAAATGCATTCATTAATGGAACTTGTACTGTTCTTTTATTATTGTCATTGTATTTTATTAAGCAAAAAAACATTGCAGCACATAAAGCAATTAATTTAACCGCATTTGGTTTATCATCATTGTTTTTAATAAGCTATATTTTGTATCATTGGATGGCAAATGAAACTTCTTTCCCTGCCGAAAATTCAATGAGAAGTATTTATTTAACCATATTGATTAGCCATATTGTTTTAGCTGCATGCGTTCTTCCATTAGTACTTTTATCATTTTATTATGGATTACAAATGAACGTAGAAAAACACAAAAAAATTGTACGATTTACTTATCCTATTTGGCTTTATGTAACAGTAACCGGTGTTATTGTTTATGCCATGATTAGTCCTTATTACCAATTTTAGTGTTAAAAAATCCAAATTTAAAGGCATACTTAGCATTTATAGCAGTAGCCATTTTTTGGGGAACCACTTTTTTAGCCATTCGCATAGGAATTAATAGCGATGGAATTCATTTATTTCCGCCTTTTTTATTGGCAGCTTTTAGGCATACCATTGCTGGAATATTAATTTGTGGATATTTTATACTTTTCAAAAAACAACCCATTCCAAGTCTTAAACAATTTAAGCAATTTAGCATCAATGGTGTTTTGATGTTAGTGGGTGGAAATGGAATTATTAGTTGGGGAATGCAATACGTGGATAGTGGATTAGCCGCGCTTATTTGTGCCCTAACTCCGTTATGGATTGTATTTATAAATTTTATTATGGGAAGTAACGAAAAAGTAACCAAAACCATGTGGCTTGGTTTTATTATTTGTTTGCTAGCACAATACCTTATTTTTTACGATAAGGTAAATTTACTTTCCGATAAAAACTATATTTTAGGATTAATAGCCATTATTGTTTCCAATATTTGTTGGGCGTTGGGAACTGTTTTTTCTAAATCTCATAAAAGTAATTTACCAGTTTTGTACAATGCAGGCTTGCAAATGATTCCAGGCGGAATAATTCTTCTCCTTATTTCAACTTTTATAGGCGATTGGGCAAAGTTTAATCCAAGTAATGATTCCCTTTTGGCTTTAATTTATTTGGTAATATTTGGCTCATTATTGGCGTATGGATGCTTCATGTATATTTTAAAAGCATTGCCAGCTGCATTGGTTTCTACTTATGCCTATTTCAACACCATTGTAGCAGTATTTTTAGGTTATTTATTCCTAAACGAAGTAATTAATACCAAAGTAATTATTGCCATGTTATTAACTATTTTAGGCGTTTATTTGGTTGGCAGAAAAGCCAAAGAAATGAAAGTTTAAAGTACCAATTCCTCAAATAAACGCTTAGCAGTTTCCTCCAAATTATTACACATTCCAGGGTGTGGCCTTGAAAGTTGAATTGCTGAACTCCTTACCGCACTTAGCCACCTAAACCTTGATGGAACGTCTAAAATAGCAATAGGACCAGCATCTTCATCTCCATTTGCAATTTTTTCCAACGATTGTAAATTTAGTTTTACTTGTTCTAAGTCCAATTCTTTGGCAAATACATTTAACTTAGTATCATTAATAAAATAATGCACTTTTAAAAAATTTGCTTTTTTACAAAACAAAATAATGCCAACATTCACAAATTCTTCTCTTTCAATTACAGGTAATATGCGAATTACCGAATATTCATATAAGTGTTTCTCTTGCATATTTGGCTTCTTTTACAAAAATTTCTGAATTATTTAAGCGAGTAACTAAAAACTGTAAATACATATTTTTAAGTTCTTCAGGAGTTTTATTGGTGTCGTCCCAAATTAACCATTCATCTGGAATTAGGTTTACTATTTCGTTAATTTTTTCTTCCGTTAAAAGTTGTTTGATAGTTACATTAACTTCATTTAGTAAAGTTGCCTTCGGCAATAATACATGACTTTTCACTAACGCAAATGGACTTTTGGCACTAGCTTCCCAATCAGTTCCCGAATGATGAAAATACAAACATGCACCGTGATCAATTAACCACAATTCTTTGTTCCAAATAAGCATGTTGGTGTTCCTAAATGTACGGTCCATATTGGTAATAAATGCATCGAGCCACACAATTTTAGAAGCTAATTCAGCATCAATAATTTTAACAACTGGGTCAAAAGTGATGGAACCAGTAAGAAAATGTAAGGCCAAGTTTAAACCTTTGCTGGCTTGTAATAAATCCTGAATTTCTTCATCAGCTTCCGTTTGTCCAAAGGCCTCGTGCAAATTAGCAAAAACCAATTCTGGAACTTTTAAACCGAGAGCCCTAGCTATTTCACCGCCAATTAATTCAGCAATTAACACCTTTGTTCCATGACCAGAACCTTTAAATTTAAGCACATATTTAAAATCATCGTCTGCTTCTGCCAATGCAGGTAACGAACCACCTTCGCGTAATGGCGTAATGTAGCGAGTAATAGTAACAGTTCTTAATGCAATGGTTTTTTTCGACATATTAAAATAAAAAATATTGCTTGCAAAGCAATCAATAAAAATTGGAGTATTTATTTATATTTTATTTTACTCACAACCCAATTGTTGTATGCATGCACAGCTTTTTTAGTGTTTTTGATAGCACCTATTTCAAAAGGTGCTGAAATACCAACTAAGCCAATTCCAACTAATAAAGCATTTAAACTAGATTTATCTCCAGTTTGTATAACTCCAAACAAATTAAATCCAATTAAAAAACCACCTGCTCCACCAATTATGGTAGAAAATACTTTGTTTACTTGGGCTTTTCTAAAATATTTTAAAGAAATTGAATCATTGAAAGCTAATTTTTTTGCATTAGCAAGATTTACAACTTTTCCTTCACTATTAAATATTTGAATATTAGTAAATTTAGGAGTAAAAATAAGTGTGTCTTGAAAAGCCTGAGCTTTACTTTGAAAAGCAAAACAAATAAAGGCAATCAGTAAAAAATATTTCATTATAAATACAAGTAAATATTTTGGTTAATAAATAGCTTTAAAATTTACGAAAGCATGTCTAATAATCTGTTTAAATCCGCTTCCGATTTAAAAGGAATGGTAATATTTCCTTTGCCTTTATCATCGTTTGAAATTTTTATTTTGTTACCAAACTTTTCAGATAATAATTTTTGAAATTCTACCACTATTTCATTTAATGCAGGTTTAGCAGCTTTTTTACTTTTAGATTTTTCGTCTTCTATGTTACTATGGTCTTCCTTTGCTCTTTCCATTGCTTCTCTTACCAATGCTTCCACTTGGCGAACAGAAAGATCTTTTAAAATCATTTCATTGAACAAAAATTGTTGTTCATCAGCATTGTCAATATTGATAATTGCACGGGCATGACCCATAGAAATTTTATCATCGCGAAGCGATGCTTGAATATTATCGGGTAATTTTAACAAACGCATGTAATTATTAACTGTACTGCGATTTTTACCAACTCTGCTTCCTAACTCTTCTTGATTTAATTTACACTCGTCTAACAAACGTTTATAGCTTAAGGCAACTTCCATGGCATTTAAGTTTTCGCGTTGAATATTTTCTATCAACGCCATTTCCAACATTCCTTGGTCATCGGCAAGACGAACATATGCAGGAATTTTTTCTAATCCTGCAATTCTAGAAGCACGAGTTCTGCGTTCTCCACTAATTAATTGGTACCTATCAACTCCAACTTTTCTTACAGTAATGGGTTGAATTACGCCATGAATTTTGATGCTATCGGCAAGTTCATTTAATTCATCTGCTTTAAAATCTGTTCTTGGTTGAAAAGGGTTTGCCTCAACCTGAGAAATCAGAATTTCATTGATAGAATTTACCGGTTTTGATTCTGTGGTATTAAAATCAGTTGCTGCATTTTCAAGCAATGCACTTAATCCTCTTCCTAATGCGTTTCTGCGTGGGTTACTCATTTTATAATTCTTACTTCTGCTATTTTAAAACTCTAATTTAGTTGTGAGATGTGGTGTCGTTACTCACATTATTCTGACCATCTATTAATCCATTTTTTACCAAAACTTCCTTAGCCAAATTCATATAATTAATGGCTCCCCTACTTTCCGCATCATGAAGCAAAACAGGAATTCCAAAACTTGGCGCTTCGCTTAATTTAGTATTACGTTGAATAATAGTTTCAAATACTAATTGCTGAAAATGCATTTTAACTTCTTCAACTACTTGGTTGCTTAAACGCAAACGCATGTCGTACATTGTTAATAAAATACCTTCTATTTGCAAATTTGTATTCAAACTTTGTTGAACAATTTTAATGGTATTTAATAATTTCCCTAATCCTTCTAAAGCAAAATACTCACATTGAACCGGAACTATTACACTATCGCTTGCCACTAAAGCATTGGTAGTAATTAAACCTAAACTTGGCGAACAATCAATGATGATAAAATCATAATCTTTTCTAATTGAATCTAAAGCAAATTTCAACAGTTTTTCTCTGTTTGGTAAATTCACCAATTCTATTTCAGCACCTACCAAGTCAATATTCGAAGGAAGTAAATCCATGTATTGAAGTTCAGTATGAACAATGGCTTCTGTGCAAGGAGTTTCATTTACCATTACTTCATAAAGTCCAGTAACAACATCTCTTGGATCAAAACCAGTTCCCGAGGCTGAATTAGCTTGGGGATCGGCATCTACCAGTAATGTTTTAAACTCCAATGCAGCTAAACTTGCCGATAAATTAATGGCAGTAGTAGTTTTACCAACTCCACCTTTTTGATTTGCTATTGCTATTATTTTTGCCATTTTAAATTTTAATCAGTATTTATGGTTTTGAAAATAAAGTCGTTGTGAGTATTGAAATTAGTTTTTATTGTGTTTTAAAAAAAATATTTTGACTTTTATTCTTTACCAAATAAACTCTTTCATTAAAGCAACTAATCCACCTATTATCAACATGCCTGTTGATAAGGTTAGTTTATATTTGCAGAGTGCTAATTTCTAAGAAAATAGTTGTGGAACAATTAAAAAATTGGTTTTGTAAAACCTGAATTAGAAATGGTTTAGGTTTTTTTATGTAAAACAGAAAAACCCTTGATTAGCTATAATCAAGGGTTTTTACTTATATGAATTAGAAAAAAGTATTATTGAACAACCATCAGCAATCACTGTGCCAAAGGTGTAAAAATTATAATATTTTTCTTAAAGCTTTGTAATTATGTATTTTAAAAAAAACAAGAGAAATGCTAATAAAGAGTTTATACAAAAAGTGTATTCAATTAATAAAACCAAAACACATTTTTATACAAATTAGTTCAGTTTTTTAAACATGGCTAAATTAATGAACCCCCATTTTTGAAAACGGTACTGAATTGAAGTTCCCATAACACCTAAACCATATTTTACACTTCTACTAAAATTAATGGATGATGCTTCATCAAAATATTTGGTAGGACAAGTAATTTCACCTATTTCAAAACCTGCATAAAACACTTGCGCACACATTTGATTATCGAAAACAAAATCATCGCTACACAAATTATAATCAACGGCATGTAAAATTTTCATATCGTAAGCCCTGTATCCTGTATGGTATTCTGAAAGCTTTTGACTCATTAAAATATTTTGAAACAAGGTAAGACAACGATTGAAAAAATATTTGTACAGAGGCATTCCACCTTTTAAAGCTCCTTTTCCTAAAATACGCGATGCAAAAACTGCAGGATAAACATCAAAAGCAATCATAGATGCAATGCTATGAATTAAGGTTGGTGTATATTGATAGTCAGGATGCAACATGATTACAATATCAGCACCAATCTGTTTTGCTTTATCGTAACAGGTTTTTTGATTACCACCATAACCCCTGTTTTTTTCATGCCTAATTACATGCTGAATTCCAATTTTTTGAGCTAGAATACTTGTTTGATCTTTACTCGTATCATCCACCAAAATAACCTCATCTACAATGTCAAATGGAATTTCATTATACGTTTTTTCTAAAGTAAGTTCTGCATTGTATGCGGGCATTACTACTACTATTTTTTTATTATTCAGCATAATTCTTCACAGCAATAATATAACCTTCGTAATTGTATTCAAAATTTAAAAGAAAAAAAGTAGTAATTATATAAAATATTTACTTCAACTAATTTGCAATTTATACTAAATTGCAACTGATTTAAACTTAAAAAATAAACAAAATGGACAAGCAAGAAGAAGAAAAAAGCAACAACCGTAATGGACTAATTTTATTGCTATTATTGTTATTAGGATCAATTGGTTTTAATGTTTACCAATACAAAAATCATACAACTACTATTATTAATCATGGGAATGAAATAGATAGCTTAACAAATGTAAGAATTGAGGTGGAACGTGAATTGGTTTCAACAACCATGGAACTTGACAAATACAGAGGAATAGCAGGAAATTTAGATAGTTTGTTAACTGATGCAAATGGTAAAATTTATAACCAAGAACAAAGAATTAGAAACTTACTTAAAAACGAAAAAGATGCTTCTAAATTAAGCAGTAAACTTAAAGATGAATTATCAAAACTTAAAGCATTACGTGATGAATATTTAGAAAAAATAGATGCCTTAATGATTGAAAATGGTACTTTAAAAGCACAAAATCAAGAGCTAACAAATGCTGTAACTGGCTTAAATGAAGACAAAAATAATTTACAAAAAACAGTTGATATTGCAAGTGTTTTAAAAGCAGAATATGTTAAAGTAGCTTCATTTAAAAAGAAAAATAGTGGTAAATTAGTGGAAAGTACTTTGGCTAAAAGAACCAACAAAATAGAAGCTTGCTTAACTATTATGGATAATAAAGTTGCTCCTAAAGGCGACAAAATAGTTTATCTAAGAATAATAACTCCAAGCGGAAAACCATTGGCTGGAATTAACAAAGGTTCTGTAAATGTAAATGGTGAAACCTTAGAATGTACTTCTAACATAAAAATAGATTATCAAAACGATAAGCAAAATATTTGTTTGGCATACGAAGGCGAAGAAAGGAACTTAGAAAGTGGTACTTATACCATTGAATTATACATTGATAATAACTTGGTACATGCAAGTAATTATGTGTTAAAATAAATTCATATTCAAAAAAAACAACGAAAGAGAAGCAATTCATCATTGCTTCTCTTTTTATTTAAAAACCATTTTGTATTTCCATGAAATCAATCGCATATTTGAGTATTTTTATTTTTTGTTTCTTTTTTTCGATTGCACAAAATGCAAATGAAGTCAAGGTAATTGAAGGTAAAGTTATTAGAATTTCAAATTTCAAATCTAAATTTGTAAATGCAAGAAATGTTGATGTTTGGTTGCCTGAAAATTACAGCAATCAAAAAAAATATGCGGTTTTATACATGCACGATGGACAAATGTTATTCGACACAAGCAATGCATGGAACAAACAAGAATGGGGAATTGATGAAACAATGTCTAACTTATTAGGCCAACAAAAAATAAAAGATTGTTTGGTGGTTGGAATTTGGAATGATGGTAGAAATAGGCATATTGATTATTTTCCTCAAAAACCTTTTGAAGCTTTAACCAAAGCAGAGCAAGACACCATGTATGCGGCAAATAGACAAAACGGAAATTCGATTTTTAGTGGGAAGGTGCAATCAGATAATTATTTAAAGTTTTTGGTAACTGAATTAAAGCATTTCATTGATAGTGCATATCATACTCAAAATGATGTTGGAAACACATTTATTGCAGGTTCAAGCATGGGAGGTTTAATTTCAATATATGCAATTTGCGAGTATCCAAAAGTGTTTGGAGGTGCTGCTTGTTTGTCGACTCATTGGCCTGGTATTTTTAGAAAAGAAAATAATGCGTTTCCAAATGCCATGAACCAATATTTGAAAGCAAATTTGCCTAAGGCTAAAAACCATCAAATATATTTTGATTACGGAACTGAAACGCTTGATGCCATGTATGAGCACTACCAATTGGAAGTGGATAAAATAATGACAAATAAAGGTTATTCTAACAAAAATTGGATGACTAAAAAGTTTGAAGGAGAAAATCATTCTGAAATAGCTTGGAGAAAAAGAGTAAAAATTCCATTGGAATTTTTGTTAAGAAAATAGTTGGAGCTGTTAACAAATAAAATTTACTGAATTATTGGTAAATGAAAATAAAAAAGAAAATAAATTGATCAACAAAAAAGAACTTTTTGAGCATTGTAAAAACATGCTTTTACAACGAATAGCCGATGGTGAAAAAGCCATGTTAGATGCACAGGAAGCAGCAAATTCGGAAGAAAAAAGCAGCATGGGCGATAAGTATGAAACTGGCAGAGCCATGAGTCAATTGGCTAGGGACATGAGTGCTAAACAAGTATTTGAAAACAAGCAAGAACTTGGATTTTTATTGAAATTAGAAAATATAATAACTACAAAAACAATTGTTCAAGGAAGCATTGTATTGGCAAATGATAAAATGTTTTATATAGCTATTGGATTAGGCGTTATCAATATGAACGAAACAAGCGTTACTGTTCTTTCGCCTAAAGCTCCTTTAGCTCAATTAATGATAGGCAAAAAAGCAAATGACCAATTTGAATTAAATAAAAAAACATTTTTTATAACAGCTTTTTTATAATTTTTACAGCTATTTTTTCTTTAAAAAATCCAATGCAACACCATTTACGCAATAGCGCAAACCAGTTGGTTTTGGACCGTCATCAAATACATGACCTAAATGTCCACCGCATTTAGCACACATAATTTCTACACGTTGCATTCCGTGTGCTTTGTCTATGGAAGTAATAATTTTGGTGTTGTCTAATGCTTCAAAAAAACTTGGCCAGCCACATCCTGCATCAAACTTGCTTTCGCTTTTAAAAAGTTCATTGCCGCAGGCTACACAAGCATATGTTCCTCCATCATAATGTTCTTCCCACTTACTTGTAAAAGGACGTTCGGTTCCTTTTAGGCGCAATACATCATATTGTTCTGGAGTTAATTGGGCTTTCCACTCCGAATCAGTTTTATTTACTTTTGTTGAATCGTCATTCATTTGATTATTGTTGTTTAATAATGCGTTGTCTGATTGTTTGATTTCCGCATTGTAATTGCAAGATGTAAATGCCATTTGGCAATAAATCAAGCTCGTTAATAGTAATAACCTGCTTACCTTGATTAATGTTTTTTGATAAGATAAATACTTCATTTCCTAAAATGTTTTTAATAGTAATAATACTTAAATTTTCTTGTTGCGATACAATATAAACTCCTATTTGATTAGTAAATGGATTTGGATAAATTTGAAATGACTTAGCCAATTCCTGAATATTCCCAATTCCGGTATTATCAATTGCTATACTATCAATATTGCTATAACTATAAGAACTATCAAGTCCAATTTGTTTCAATCGGTAATAAAATTTTACTTTTATATTACTTACAAAAGGCAAACTATCGGTATATGAATAATTTGTTGGTAAAACACTGTTCCCAATACTTTTTACTGAACCCCTATTTTCCCAATTATTGGTATCATTCATTGAACGTTCAATTTCAAATTGATTGTTGTTTCTTTCATTTTCGGTTTTCCATGTTACCATACTTGTTTTTGAATCAATTAATTGAGCAGCAAATGAAACTAAATTAACTTGATTTGTGCTAAAACTTCCTACAGTTGGAGTAACAAAATATTGTGCAGTTTTCTGATAGCCATTGAATTCAAAAATTGCAAAATAATAAATTGTAGTTGCGTTGCAATTATTAATATTCACAGTACTTCCCATGCCATTATATACCACATAATTCCCTTCACCAATTTGATCGCCAACACCTAAAACCGAATTAGCTAAATATTCAAAACTATCCATTGGAATTTCGTCAACTGGAGCACTGGCTTTTACCAAAACTATTCGCCTATTTCCATTACCACTTTGCCATTTTAAATTAAATGTTACAGGCGAACTGTTAAGCAATTCAACCTTCACGTTATTGGAAACAATGATTGGTTTATTTGGACAATTTCCACCCCAAATTCTTTGCACAAATTGCGGACTATCAATATAAGGGTTTCGGTTTTGCTGGTATCCATAAATAGCATTGTTTCTATTTATTTCCTTTAAACTAACTGGATCTTGATTATGCCATTTTACCATTAAATCTATCACCCATTGGTCGTAAACTGGGAATGAATTACCTGCTAAAATTTCATTGGCATTGCCATTATTTTGCCAGCCGGCAATTAAATTTTCATAGCGAGTAGCCATATAAAAATAGGTTCTTGCTAAGTCGCCTTTATATTCCTCTATAGGTTCAAAAACAATTCCTGAATAACCAGGAAAGGTATTTGCGCCTAATTTTCCACCTTGCAAAGATGTGAAAGTTGCACTTGAAACTTCGCCATAAGGATAATTATTTCTTTCCCCATTTACTTTTCCATCAGTTGGATAAATGTGAAACATATCGCTCACCATTGGCGAAGCACTTCCAAACCAACTTTGAGGAAAACTATGTTCGCGGTTATAACAATCGCCTTCTTTTGAATAATTACCACATTGATTGGTGCCAAATGCAAAGTCGTATGGCGTTAGCCCACAGATATTTGTAGAATATATGTCCCAAACTTTACCATTATAAAAATTATCGGTGGTACTATATGTATTCCATAAACCACTGTATGAAGTAACTGAATGACCAGAAATTTTATTATACAAGGCTGTTTTCAATTCAGCTCCACTTAAATCAGTTGTTGAACTATAATAGTTACCGTTTGCAACTGGAATATTCCAATTGGTTGAAACTCCACTTACAGCTATGTTTATATCATTTGCCCCAATGCTTTTTATGTTAATAATTCCACTTACATTTCCAATTACTGATGGAGATAATCTTACAAAAACTGTAGTATTTGATAATACTCCACTATCAATATTTAATAAAATTGGATTGGTTGTATATTGACTTACACAATTTGTAGCAATTTCAAATGAAGCAGTTGGTGTGAGAATTACTTCATTGGTTAAACCGCTTCCACTAATGATAAATTTCTGGGCGGCTGTTGCTAAATTAATAACACAATTACCAAAACTTGGCAATGAAGAAACGCTGCATGTAAGGGTTTGAGCAAATAAATAAGAGGGGGCAACGGCAATCATTGCTAGAATGAATCTTTTCAAATTTTTAAATAATAAGTTTGTAAAGGTATTGACAAATCAATATAAAATGGCGTTTATTTTATCACTGTTATTGAAATACGGTTTTAATTGAAACAAAAAAACCGAAGCATTGCTACTTCGGTTTATCAATGAATATTTTTTTTAAAATTATTATTTCAATTTTTCTATTAAAAACTTCAATGCTTTTGCATGTGCATCGGCAGCAAATTCTTTGTTATGTTTAGGATTACTTGGATTAGCAAATGCATGATCAGCTTCGTAATTATAAACAGTTAATTTTTTATTGGCAGTTTTCATATTTGCTTCAAAAGTTTTTACCAAATCAGCATTGATAAATTGATCTTGCTTGGCAAAAATACCTAATACCTCACAATTTAAAGTTTTTAAGCGCTCTACACTTTTTTCTGGCATTCCATAATACATTACACATGCTTTGGCTTGTTTGCTTTCCAATAAAGTGCTTTGCAAACTCCATGCACCACCCATGCACCAACCAATGGTTGCAATAGATTTATCAATACCCACTTTTGCTATAATTCCATTTACAATTTCAGAAGCACGTTCTTGTTTTAAACCCGACATTAGTTTTTGTGCAGTTGGAACATCAGAAGCTACTTGCCCATCATATAAATCAATGGCATAAACATCTACATCGCCCATTTCGGAGGCAAATATTTCAGCTTCTTGTTTAATATAATCGTTTAAACCCCACCATTCGTGAAACACAAAAAGTACTTTATTGCTTGGCCTTGCCGATTTAATAAAATAGGCCAATCCATTTGCACCATCTTTAGTAGTAAATGAAATATTTTCTCCTTTGGGTGCTGCTAATTTAAAAGGTGCGGGCACATCGTGTTTAGATGCAAATTTTTCGTTCATGGCTAATATGGCATTTTGACTACTTACCGTAACTGTGCAACATGTAGTTTGTGATTGTGCAATTGCTGCTGAGTTAACTAACAACAAAGCAAAGATTATTTTTTTCATTTTTTATTTTTTGTTTATGTAGTTGTTAACTTAAAAATGGCTGTATTGTTTTAAAAATTACTCTCCCCTAATTTTATACTTCAATTCTTGAAGTTTAGTTTCAAAATAATTGGATTCACGTAACTTAAACCAAGTTGGTTTATTATAAAACTTTGGATTCAAAAAAACGTTCACATAAACTGCTCCATTTTCATAACTATTTCCATACCAGTTTTTAGTTAAAAAATCGCGCTGAGGTTTAGTAAATTCGGCATTCACATTCGATTGTAACAAAGCAGGTATGGTATCTAAGTTCAAGTCGTTTAGTGAAGATATTTTCAACCCTTTCTCCTCATTTAAATAACGAATACCTGCACTAGAACTGATGGGTGCATAGGAATAAAATGATAAACTATCAAAATCGGTTTTTACTTGTTGTTCTAACTTAAAAAAGTTGCGGTATTGAAGGTTTGTATCAGCAATTACTTTACCTGGATAATACATAAAATTGCCAAAAAGCAAACTTGTAAACACCAATGCAATGATCCACTTTATATTTTTTTGATTGCATGCATGGAGCAATAAAATAATAAGCATAAACTGACTGATCATAAAATAACGGTGACCAATGGTATTGTATAAAAAAACTGCCATGCAAATGCTGTTTACCACTAAAATGATGAGGCTATAAATGAATAATTCTTTGTTCAGTTTTTGCTTAAAAGCAAAATAAGCAAGCAAAACATAAACCGTTAACATGCCGTTATCAACTAAACGCCAAATAATTAAAAAGATGCTTTGAATAAATTGACTAGCACCTTTAATGTTATTGTGTTCGGTGTAATTAGGTGATAAAAAAGCCCAACCAAATTGGTTTTGATGTACATATAACCAAATTATTAAAGTAAAAATTGCTGGTAAAAAAAGAAGTAATCCATTCGAAATAAATGACAAAAAAGTATTTTTATTTTGATATGCTTGGTAACAATAAATGATGCCAAAAGCCAAAAGGAAAAAGTTAGCTTGTAAATGTGTTAATTCCATGAGCACACTGCATAATACAAAAGCTTTTACATTGTTTTTTATTAAATAATAAAAGCACAATAACACCAATAAATAGAACAATGGTGTGTTTAATAACAATGCTTGTTGTGCTACAAAAATGGAATACATTCCGGCCAATAAAGTGGCAATATTTGCTTTGGTTTCATGGGTATAAATCAATGCAATTTTGCGAGTAACAGCTAAAATAAAGAAACAAATTACCAAAATCACCGCGTGACTCACCCAAAGTGATTTGCCCAAAACAAACCAAATACAAGCCAATAAATAAGGAAACAATGTTGGATGACCAGGGTCAAAATTAGCCGGATACCAAATGGTTTTTAAATTATTTTCATAAATATTCAAAGCTGCTCTTGCTGAAGATGTAACAGCATCCCCATGAAATGGATCGTTTTTTACAATTAAAAACAATACCAATTGCAAAGCAGCAATCACAAATAAAATATATTTGTTAAAAAATTTCTCCATTTAATTTTTACTGTAAATTATAACTTGTAAAATAATAATTTCGCAAGGTGATAAAAACACTACAACAATATAAAAAATTAAGCATATTTATTGTTGCTATTCATTTAGTTTACTTTTTAATAGCAATTTTCTTTGGCGGAATATTCACCATTGATTCGCCAGGATATTTATTTCAAGCCAATAATTTGGTTCAATTCCATAGCGTTTATGCAGGTGATTATACCATCAATTTACTCCCAGATTATTTTGCCTTTCGTCCACCATTATATGCAGGTTTTATTATCGTTTGCAAGTATTTTATTAATTCAAATTATAGCGTTTTATTCATTCAAAATGTATTGGCAATTATCATGTTGTTTTACGTTCTTCATTGGCTCGTTCAATTAGAAGTAAAAACTAAAGTGCTAAATATAATAATTCCAATTTATTTGGTATTTTATCCAGCTCATTTTGTGTATGCCAATACCATAATGAGCGATACTATTTTTGAAGTATTCACATTTGCCCTGTTTTACCAAACTTATCGCTTTTTTCAATCACCAAATTTAAAAAAATCTTTGTTCATTGGCTTTATTATAGCGCTTTCTTTACTCACTAAACCCGTAAGTATTTTAATTGGTTTATTGGTTTGTATGTTGTTATTATTTGTAAAAAATTACAATAAAATATACATCGCTTATGCGCTAATATTACCTTTAATTGCTTATTTAAGTTTTGGCTTTGCAGTAAAAAAAGAAACAGGATGTTTTCAATTTACCAGCATGAAATCGTTTGTAGCAGTAAGGTGTTTGGTTAAATATTCAGCTTCCAATGCGTATGGAGCAGATTATGCCGATAGCCTTTGTACAGCAATGGTTAATGGTGCAGATGCGCAAGTTTCCATTGCCAAAAGATTTGAATATTTAGATAGCTCATGCAATACATTTATTTTAAATCATAAGCTGGCATTTTTAAAAGTTTATACCAAAGGATGTATCACTTTTTTGTTTGATCCTGGTCGTTACGATTTGTATAAATTATTCAATGCCAATGACGACAATGCACTTGGCATGTATCAAACTTTACAGCAATTTGGAATAAAAGCCATGCTAAAATTTTTGTTTGGGTTAAACTTTTTAGGATTAATTGCATTGGCATTTTTAGCTATTTGGAATGTCCTTGTTGTTATTGTATTTATACTTTTTTTACTCAAAACAAATTATTCCATTATACTTAAAATATTGATAGCTGTTTTTGTGTTTTATTTCTTGTTAACTACCGGTGTATTGGGCGTTTCACGATACAGAGTTCACATTTTTCCCATATTGTTAATGGCGTTTGTGTTATGGGCAAACCAATCTAAATTAATTAAAAAATATTTACATGATTAACATAAACTCTCCTGTTGAACAACTGCATTTTGAGTTATTTGAACAGAAAAAAATTCAAGTATTTTTAAAACGCGATGACTTGATACATCCTTTTATAAGTGGAAATAAATGGCGCAAACTAAAATACACTTTGCAAGATGCAGTTCAAAAAAACAAAACACATTTGGTAAGTTTTGGTGGTGCTTACAGCAATCATTTGAATGCATTGGCTTGTGCTGCCGCAACTTTTGGATTTAAAGCCACCGCATTTGTGAGAGGCGAAGAAATTTCAAATCAAATGTTGGCCTTGAATAAATTATGGGGAATGGAATTAATTTTTGTAGATAGAACAGCTTATAAAAACAAATTAGAACTGTTTGAAAAACACTTTTCAAATGACGAAAAAGCTTATTTTATTGATGAAGGTGGAGCTGGACCATTTGGCGCAAAAGGTTGCGAAGAAATTGTAACAGAATTAACCGAAACATACGACAAAATATTTTGTGCTGTTGGTACAGCAACTACTTTACAAGGCATTGCGCAAGCCATCAAAAACAATGGATTACAAACTAAAGCAGAAGGTATTTGTGTACTAAAAGGTGCGGAAGAAATTGATGCACATTTGAAGGAAAACGGATTAGTTGATTACTACAAAATTCATCACCAATTTCATGAAGGTGGTTATGCTAAATCCAATCCTGAATTATTTGATTTTATCAAATTATTTGCGAGCAAAACAGGCATTTTATTAGACCAAGTATATACTGCCAAAATGATGAAGGCGGTTTTTACTTTAGCACATCAAGATTATTTTGAACCAAACTCTAAAATTCTTTGTGTGCATACTGGAGGATTATTGGGACTGCTGGGAGTTTTGAAGTAAAAAAACTACTAAATACTACTCCCCTATCATCACTCTTTGAACCAATTGTTTGCCGGTTTCGGTTTGAATTTTTACAAAATAAATTCCAGGTTTGATGTTTGATAAATCCAATTTGGTTTCATTGTTTGATTGAGAAGTGGTTTGATTCAAAATTGTTGAACCCAAAATATTAATTAAACTAATTTGTGCATTTTCATTCACTAAATCTGTTTCGATGATCAAATAGTTTTTAGCTGGATTAGGATAAATTTTTGCTTCAAAACTTTTGGTTAATAAATCATCATTGGTAGCCAAACTGATTTTACCAGAAATAGTACTTTTATAAAGTCTAAATCCTCCACGTTGGTTGCCAATTATCACTTCAGGATTGGTATCATTATCAATATTTGCAATGCTCACACTGGTATAAACACCTTGCATGATGCTATCAGTATTTGCAGTAGCATTATCTTTAAAAATACTTGCAAATCTGCGTGCTTTAATATTTGGATTTGAAGTAACATCGGTAAATAAAATAACGCTTTTGCTATAACTTCCAATCAATGCTTCAAATATGCCATCGTTATCCAAATCAAAAATAAATGGCGTTGCGTTTCCATAAGAATCATCGCGAGAGCGAACATTTATTTTTCCTAAAGTATCAATGGTTGGCGTAACGCTAAAATTTGCTTGAGTAATGGTTCCAGTATTTTGAAAATAAGCTAAAGTTCCATTTCGTTTTCCTATTACTAAATCTAATTTTCCGTCTTTGTTTAAATCTATTAATTGCGGTGAAATTTCAGTTCCTGCATTGATGTTAAAATAATCACTGTCACGCTTGGCAAAACTAATATTTGTTCCTGTAGATGTGTTTTCAAAATAATTTAAATATCCATTAAACCATCCAAAAATTAAGTCTTTCTTACCATCACCATTTAAGTCGCCAAAAGTGGGCGTAACATTGGTAAAAGGTAAGCGTGTATTAGCTTGAATATTTGCAAAATTGGTATCAACTAAACTGTAAACAGGATTGGTTTTAGTTCCAATATTTTTGTAGAAATACAATAAATCTAAACTATTTTTTGTACTTAAATAATTGCCTTGAGTAGCTACAATAATATCTAAGTCATCATCATTATCTATATCTACAAAAACTGGTTTTGAGTTTCCTCCTAAATCAATCATTTCATCTTGCAAAAAGTTTTCCTTTACAAAACTAAAAACTGGTGCAACTGAATTGTTTACAGCTATGTTTTTATACAAACAAACATTGTTAGTATTTTTAGCTGCTGCAGGTTCGTTGGTGGTTATTATTAAGTCGGTAATGCCATCATTGTCAAAATCTTTAAAGTAAGGAGTTGGCCAAGCCATATCAAAAGGACGATAAGTATTTCTTGGAAAAATGGTATCTTCTACAATCATTGAATCACGACCAAGTTTGGTTAATTCTTTGCCATTTTTGGCATAAATAAGTGTGGGAATTGCTCCATCACCAAATATAAAATCTTTGTCTCCATCGCCATCCAAGTCGTATGTAGCAAATGAATTACTCACATGCTTTCCGCCCTTAAATAAATAATAAGTGGGTAATCCTAAATTAAATCCATGCGATACCACTTTATAATTAAAATGACCCCAATTATTAGCACTCCATCTAAATGAAAGAGAATCACAATTGTTGTTACCATTTGGCTTAGTATTTTGAAAATAATTAAAATAATTAGACATAGAAGGTGATTGAACAATGTCTAATTTACCATCATTGTTAATATCGTCAATAACTCCTACATCGGAAGGAACAAACTCTATACAATCTTCGATTCCATCATATTCGTGAACTAAACAATTTCCTTTTTGTTTAAAAGTAATATTACTTCCAACAGACATATTTTGAAAATACCTAATTCCATCTGATTTTACAAGTTCACCGGGAATGATAGCATATGCAGGACCAGAAGCCGTAAAAATATCTTCTTTTCCATCGCAGTTATAATCTAATAATTTTAGCCACTGAGATATTGGAGGGAAAATATTTTCATATTGCGGAGCATACACCCAAGCATTATTTTGCCATACATAAGTAAATATTTTATTGCCAATGGCATCAAAAATTACCAAATCTTTTTGGTTATCGTTGTTCAAATCCATTTTATTGAACTGTGGTTTTTGAAACCCACTCACAAATGGATATTTTAAGGTATCACTACTATTTTGCTTTAAAAACTTAACATTATTTGATAAAGAAAAATATACATTTTGAGCTTCACAATGAAAGTTTATAAACATTAGTGAAGTAAAAGCAAATAGTAGTTTACGCATAATTTGTTGTTATTTGTTGTTCCAAAAATAGAAATTTAAATATACAGTTTTTCATAATATTTTATTAAAATGAATATATCCGAATTACATGCGTTATTCTTAAAGCATCCAGTTATTTGTACAGATACCAGAAAAATATCATTAGGCAGTTTATTTTTTGCCTTAAAAGGCGATAAATATAATGCCAATTTATTTGCTAATGAAGCAATAAAAAATGGAGCAGCTTATGCAATTATTGATGAGAAAGAATTTCACTTAAACGAAAAAACTATTTTAGTAAATAATGTTTTGGAAACACTTCAACAGTTGGCAGCTTTTCATAGAGATACTTTGAAAATACCTGTAATAGCAATAGTTGGTAGCAATGGAAAAACCACCACCAAAGAATTAATTACTTCAGTTTTAAAGCAAAAATATCATGTAATTGCAACGCCAGGAAACTTTAATAATCATATTGGCTTGCCACTTACCATGCTTCAAATTACAAACCAACATGAGCTAGCAATTATAGAAATGGGTGCAAATCATGTAGGAGAAAACGCTTTTTTATGTGAAATAGCAAAACCGAATTATGGCGTAATTACCAATAATGGAAAAGACCATTTGGAAGGATTTGGAAGTATGGAAGGTGTGGCTCAATCGAATTCTGAATTGTATTACTATTTACTAAAAAATAATGGAATTGCATTTGTAAATGCAAATGACGAATGGCTAATGAGAATGGCCAGACAATTGGAAAATAAAATTACTTATGCGGCTAATTTTGAAGGAAGAAATGAAGTGGCCCATACGGTTTGTTTTGCTAAAAATTTACAACCAACTATTAACTTTCATATTAATAATAATTATGAAAATGTTACTGCAAATTTAAGTGGTGATTATAATTTTGACAATGTAACTGTTGCTGTAGCTATGGGTTTATATTTTAAACTGAAACCAAATGAAATTAGCAAAGGAATTGAAAGTTATTTTCCAACAAATAATCGTTCGGAAATAATAAAAAAGGAATTCAATACCATTTATATGGATGCTTATAACGCCAATCCAAGTAGCATGGAAGTAGCCTTAAAAAGCTTTTCGGCTATGC
>CANGGG010000027.1 GCA_947453415.1 Bacteroidota bacterium
AGCATTGTTTTTATCATCTGTTAAATCTATTTCATTTGGATTAAATGTTGAAGATGGAAAAACAAAATGTTCATTTTGTTTCATTGAAAACAAAAAAGTCCAACCTATATCACTATTAAATTCTTTATTTATAATAGGTAAATTTTGTCTTGCCCTCTCTACAGCTTCAAAAAACGAAACAACATTATCCTGTAAATTTCCATCTGAATCACGATAAATAGCTAAATGGTGGTTGTTTCCAGTACTAATAAAATCAACAGGTACTTTATTTCCATTTATATCTAAAATATCTTTACCTAAATTGTCTTTTTTAGTATGTAGCGAGGTTGCACTTTTAACACCACTAATTGAAACCCTTTTTAAAGCAATTCCCTTCGATTTATTTTGCCAAATAGGATTTTTATCCAAATTAGAAAAAGCCTCTTTAGCATTGCCATTAAACTCATTTAGCCTATTTTGTAATATGCTCCTAATTGCAACATCTATTACTTTATCAACTTTTAAATCAGGTGTAATTTCTTTCCTTATGGTAAAATCATTTTCAAACCAAACTAATTTAACTTTTTCAGGTACTTTAATGGTTTTGTTTACATCTAAATAAATTGGATTTTTTTCCAAAGAATTTTTACCAGTAAATGCTTTTTTTGCATCATTATCAAATTCTTTTAAACGATTTAATAACGCTTCTCTAATTTTGATTTTAGATACTAGCAAAATAGTTTCTAAGGTAAACTTAGCGCTTACTTTTTCCTCTTTAGTTTCATAACGATTTATTTTACTATAAACTGTTTCTTTGTGCAATTGTCCTCTTGGTGTTAATTCAATTACACTTTTTAAACCATTAGTTGTTTTAATAGTATTTTTATTTTTTGTAACAACTTTATTTTTGGCTTTGTTAGATACCAATATGTTTTCTAAATGTTCTTTTGCCTCTGTTCTAAAACTCTGAATTGGTAATTTGAATTTTCGTTTTTTATTGCCATCATCATCAATTGATATATAAGTTTCTTTTTGCTCTATAGCATATATTTCTTTACCCAACTTATCTTCTTTTCTACGTGCATTTAAATTATTCAGATATTGAATATGGCTATGTTTTGTGAATGCTATTGTTAATGCGTCCATTGCGTGATGTCTGTGGTCATTTCTTTTTGACCAATCAACTATCCTTTCTTTTTTGCTACCATCTTTTTTAGATATGGTTTCTGTTAAACCTAATTTCTTATATTTATCAAAGTTTAATTCTTGCATTATATTTACTAAATCCCAATCTTCTCTCAGTCTATCAGTAACACTACCTGATGTTGAAATAACTGTTTTGCTTATAGTAAGCAACATTTGTTTAGCTTTTTTAGCTATATATTGAGTATCTCTTAAATCTCTTTCTATAAATCCTTTACCAAGTTCTATTTCCCTCAACAAAAGTTTTTTATATTTTGCTTTGTTAATTCCTTCTTCAGAATTCTTTTGATTAATTTGAAATAGCATTTCTACTCTTGCTAGGTAATCAGACATATTATTTTTTCCAAAATAATCTTCCATAAAATCTATTGCGCATCTATCCCTTTTCTCTAAATTTTCCTGTCTTAAACAAAGAGTTTTATTAGAAAAACTATCATCAAATAATTTTGCTTTAGGAATAATATGTTCAATATCAAATTCCTTTGTAAATAATTTTTCTCTTGATACGTAGGTATTAGAATATATTGTTTTATATCCATTATTTTTTAATTCTTGATAAAGTTTATATCTTATTATATCATTTCTAGTAGGATTTAAAATTCCATCTTCATTAATTAAAATTTTTCTTATATTTTCGTGATTATCTTTCGCCTTATTTATTTGAGAAGTCATTTCCTCACGCTCCTTATTATTCTTTTTTAGTTCACGTGCTAACTCTATTCTTATTTCATCTGGCTTACCTAATTGTGGGTCATTTATTATTGAATTTACCACATTTACCATTTGATTTAATATTTTTTCCACTACTGGATTTCTCAAACTGTTTTTAGCAAGAATTTCAAGTTTATCATTTAAAATTCTACTATCATTTTCTTCTTTCGTCAAATATGAAGAATGATTATACTTTGCCATTTCACATGCTTCACTGTAATTACTTTCTTTAATAAATGGAAATATTTTACGAATTGCCTTCGCACTCAAGCTCCCATAATCTTGGGAGAAACTAATATTTGCTAATATTTTAGCAAATTCTAGTTTGAAACCAAATTTTAAAAAAAGTAATGTATATAATTTTTCATTGCCAGAATTTGAGTTGTCCTCTTCATATGAATGCAATAAATGCCATAATTGATAACTTAATTGTTTTTCAAATGATTTACCCTCTAATTCGCTATCAAATGTTAAAATTTCAATATTTATATTTTGAGATTCAAAAAAGATTTTGATTATCGAAATAATTTCGATAGGACTTTTATTTAACCAATCTATTTCTTCATGACCTTCCAATTCCATCATTTTAAAATAAGATTCAAATAGGGCAAAATTTGTTCTATTACCTTCAAGTATTTTATAATTTAAATCCCATTCATTAGTTTTATAACCAAGTATTTTTAATACATCATTTTTAGATAAATTGCCTTTGATATTTAAATGATTAAATAACTCATTTTTAGCTTCTAAATCAAAACTACTTTCTTCATTTGTTTCTTTATTCTTAGCTAATAAATGACCTAAATTTTGCCAAATTTTAAATTCCTGAAATAATGGAGATGATTTAGGAGCAACCTTATAACCAATGGTTCTTTTTATTAGTTTACCATTTTCTATACTTTCAATTTCCTTACACTCTAATTCACAGTTAGCAACTAATCCTTTTTGAGATTTAAGTTTACGTTGATAAAAAATAATTACATCACGTATTTCTACTTTTAATTCTTTTGTAAGTTCGCTATAAAACTGTGCTTGAGTTTCCCAAATAGTTTCAAATTCGTCAAGATAATCTTGACGATAAAATACTTGGTTTTTAGTTTTTGAATGGGAGTTCTTTCTTAAAGATTTATATAAATATTGACCAATAGTCTCTTTATTGAAATACAATTCTTTACTTCTATCACTTATTGCACCTAAATAACCACTTGAATTATTTATATTGTTATTAATTTCAGTTATAACATAAGCTAACTGTTCTTTTGACAATTCTTGATTAAAAGCAATGCTACGCCATTCACTGGCGACTAATTTTTTTTCTTCTCTAGTCCCTTTTATTTCTGCAATATTAAACTTAAAAGTGGTCCAAAATATAGCAGCAGTAGCCCTTTGTCCTTTACCATCAATTAACTTTCTAAAATCATCGGTTAATATTTCTTCATGATACTGTTTTTGAAAGTTCCAAATAATATCTAATTCATTTTTTAAATCAGAGCGGTAAAAATCAGGCAGGAATTTTTTTCCTTCTTGCAATAAACTAAAACATAATTGTCCTGGTGTTATATTTTCATCATAAAGTTTTTTGGCAATAGCCATTCCATCAATTATTGAGCCCTCATCTTCATTTTTTGCTTTTCTACTACTTTTATAACCTCGTTTCTTATTTATCATTAATAAAATACGTGCAAAATCTTCCTTATTTATTTTTTCAGTTGCCGCTTTAGATCTTAATTTATAAGTAGAATGAGTACTTTGTTTTTCAATTTCTGCTAGAGGAACACCTGGATTTATAATATTTGACTTTAAAAGTATTTCAATTAAGTTTTCTCTTCTTAATTTAAATCTTTGCAAATTTCTCCTTGCACCTCTTTTAAGAGTTCTATCTTCATTTACTGAAATTGGCTTTCCTTTTTCAAAATTAGTTTGTTCATCAGTTGAGAGAGGATTTACTCTAACTCCCACTCTTTCAATAGAGGATTTTTCTTCTGAGTTTTCAGCTTCTTTAACAAAAGCCCAACCAATTGATGTTGTTCCTAAATCTAAACCAAGTATTTTTTTCATTTTTATAAATTTTTATTCTTGTAATTATAATTTTATTATTTACTATTGCACTACAATAATTGAAGCAAATCACAATAAGGATTATTCCGTTGTGAAAACATTAAGTTGCCCTCGACTTTAAACGGGGGCTTTTTTTTGTTCAAATTTATCTTAATAATTATTAATAGCAATTATTAAATTTTATAATAATTGGTATTCTATTATTTTTTTATTTCTCTTCTTAAATTATTTTTCCAATTGAGTATTAGCCATTTTATTGTTGGCGTCTAGCTGGCTAACAAAGTTTTTTAAATGTGCTAAAAACTCTTCAGAACCTAATATTTTTATCTCGTCAAGTAAGCCCAATACAAAGCGGGTGATGGGTTTCGGGTCGTTTACTTCTAATATTAATCGATAGGTTTTATTCTTATGATCAAGTTTAATAAATGGAACAACCATGGGGTAATCTTCTTTCAAAATCACATAAGCCCTCAGGTTTAACATTAAATCCACTTTTATTTTTTTGTTGTCAATATTGGCAAAGCCAAAGGCATCAGGTTTTTCAAAATGATGAAATCCTGCATATTCAAAACTCTTATCGGTAACTAATACCGCACTCATTCTTTCAACCGAAAAAAACTTGTTTTGTTGGCTTGCTATTTCATACGCACAAAGCATTTGGTAATTATTGGTAAACTGAATGGGTTCAATGATTCTATTACTTATGTTATTGGAATTAGCAGAAAAATATTTTTGCAAAACCACCTGTTTTTGTTGCTGAATGGCATCATTGATCTGTGCTACCATTTTACCATTATTTGCATTTATCATATGTTTCATCTCCATATCTAATTCTGATTTTACAAATAGCTTTTTGATAATCCCCTCTTTTAAAACACTGCTTTTAGCACTGCTTAACAACAACTCTTTTATTAGCTGAGCTTCTTCCATGGTAAAGTATTCATTGGCACCTTCGTCATCATGTTTAATATAATATTTATTGTTTTTGTCTTTGTGTACATCAAAGCCAATTTCATTAATCAAATCAATGTATCTATAAACTGTACGTTCAGTCAAATCAATCATTAAAGCAATGTTTCTTGCAGATTTTGCAGGGGCTTTCTTTAACAAAGCAATAAGTTTGAATACCCTTAATATTTTATGTTGATTGAGCATAATTAAAAAATAATTCGACAAATAAGGACAATAAAAATAGAAGCACCAAAGGATTGACCTTAGTTGACAATAAATAATATTCTCTTTGCATACTAATAAAAATGTGGAGTTCGGAACCTACTCTAAAAACTGGGCGTAATCTGAAAATTAAATGAGTAATGTAAATAAAAATAAATAATTTTTTAAAAATATGAAAAAACTACTAAGCATACTAGCCATTTCAATATTGATTTTTGGTTGTAAAAAATTACCTGATAAATATAAATATGAAGTTACTGGCTCATCAGGAGATTATAGCATAACAATTCAAAATTCAGATAACAATATACAACAATGGAGTAATGTTGGTAATGGTTGGTGGTACACATGGGAACAAACAGGTACTAGGTTTTTATACTTATCAGCTCAAAACAATCAATCAAGTGGAAACGTAACAGTTAAAATTTATAAAAATAATAGTGTAATAGCTCAAAATACAAGTTATGGAGGTTATTCAATAGCAACAGTTAGCGGAACTTATTAAAAAAAACAACAAACAACAAAAATGAAAAACTTACTAATCACTTCAATTTTAATTTTTACTTTCTTCTTTTCCTTTGGTCAAACCAAAAAAAATATTTGGTTACAGATTTAGGTTATAATTTAAATTATTATCTAAAGTACAACAATGAAACAATTCAAATTCAATTAATGTTCAACACAGAAAATTGTATTTTTTTTAAAATCAAAGACGTACTTTATAAAATAGAAAGAACTAAAATAAATTTTACAGTTAGTTCAAATACTATCAACAATTTGCCTTTTTTTTCAAATAGTGATTTATTATTAAAATTCAGTAATCAATCTCAATTAGCTTTAATTCTTCAAATACTTGCTCCTGGTTTATTATTTACAAAAACAGATCTTGGTATTTATGGTGCATTAGCTGTAAGTTTATTTGCTACTATTATTCATGTCAATGCTTTCAGTAATATAAAATCAATTGCATTAATAGATAGTGCGATTGAATATCCTTATTGATTATTAATCTGAAGCCAAGCCATTACACTACTATCCGTTGTCTGAAGCCAAGCTATAGCTGAGGGACTACGGTTTTAAAATGAGATAAGAGTCTTCAGACTCGTTTCCGATAGCCACTAAATTAATAATTACATTTCTTCGCTAACTACAAGGATTTTACTAAAAATAGCAAGCATAAAAAAAGCCTGCTATTGCTAGCAGGCTTTTAATCGAAAATTGTACGGTGTTGTTTAAAAATTTATTTTACTTTTTCAACAATAGCTTTGAAAGCATCAGGATTGTTCATTGCTAAGTCAGCTAAAACCTTACGGTTTAAAGCTAAGCCGCTTTTAGCAGCTAAACCTATGAACTGACTGTAACTTAAACCATACTGTCTAACACCTGCATTTATACGCACTATCCAAAGTGCACGGAAATTACGTTTTTTGGTTTTTCTATCGCGGTAAGCATAGTTTAGACCTTTGTCTATCGTATGTTTTGCAACGGTTAATACATTTTTTCTTGCTCCCCAATAGCCTTTGGCCATTTTTAGAAGTTTTTTTCTGCGCCTTCTTGAGGCTACTGAATTTACTGATCTAGGCATAATTTTAATTTAGTTTTTTGAACCTAAGCGATCACTTCGGTTATTGTGATTCTTTTGGGCTTTTGTTCGGGTTTATACTTATTTGAAACCGAGTTTGGAAAAATAAATGCTTGTCCCGATAAATCGGGAGTTGTACTGTTTCATTGCTAAATTGCTGAATTAGGAGTAAAAACTCCATCAACTAATTAACTAAAAACTAAGTACTACAAACTATTTACCTATTCCTAATAAATTTTTGATCAACCCCATATCTGGTTCGCTGATGTAACCACCTTTGGTTAAGTTACGTTTACGTTTGGTTGACATTTTTGTTAAAATGTGACTCTTGTAAGCAGAGCCTCTTTTAATTTTTCCACTAGGAGTCACTTTAAAGCGCTTCTTAGCAGAGCTGTTTGTTTTTACTTTTGGCATTTTAATCTCCGATTCTTTTTATACTATACAACTTTTCGATTTTCTTATTTCTTAGGCTTCGGACTCATTATTAAAGTCATTTTTTTGCCTTCTAATTTTGGCAACATATCAACTTTGCCTAATTCAGCTAATTTTTGTGCAAACTGCAATAACAAAACTTCGCCACGTTCTTTGTAAACAATTGACCTACCTTTAAAAAACACATAAGCTTTTACCTTATGACCTTCTTTTAAAAATTCTTCTCCATGTTTTAATTTAAAATCAAAATCATGGTCATCCGTATTTGGTCCAAAACGAATTTCTTTGATATCCTGCTTGATTTGATTTGATTTTGCTTCTTTCGCTTTTTTCCTGCGTTCAAACAAAAACTTTTTGTAATCAATTACTTTACAAACAGGTGGTTCAGCATTTGGTGAAATTTCTACCAAATCTAATTCTTGTTCATCGGCTATTTCTAAAGCGCGCTGAATTGAAAATACACCTGGCTCAATACCTTCTGCAATCAGTCGTACTTCTTTTGCACGAATTTGCATATTGATGTTAAACTCTCCTTCTCCCGGTTTCATCGGAAGTCTTCTTCCTCCAGGTACGTAACCTGATTTCTTTTTAGGTGGTAATGCCAATCTTAATTATATTTTTACTGTTAGTTGTTCTTTTAAATAAATGATAAAATCTTCCAATTTCATTTTACCCAAATCTTCTCCCCCATGCTTACGCACTGATAAGCTGTCTTCGGCCATTTCTTGTTCGCCTATAACTAGCATATAAGGAGTTTTTTTGGTTTCAGCATCACGAATTTTCTTGCCTATTTTTTCGTTTCTGTCGTCAAATGAGCCGCGAATATCATGTTTTTTTAGCAATTCCAAAACTTTTTGTGAATAGTCGTGATATTTTTCACTAATTGGCAGCAAAGCAAAAGGCTCCGGAGTTAACCACAATGGGAAATTTCCAGCACAATGTTCAATTAACACAGCCACAAATCTTTCCAATGAACCAAAAGGAGCTCTGTGAATCATTACAGGGCGGTGTTTTAAATTATCGCTTCCGGTATATTCTAATTCAAAACGTTCAGGTAAATTATAATCTACTTGAATGGTTCCCAATTGCCATTTTCTACCAATTGCATCGCGTACCATGAAATCTAATTTTGGTCCGTAAAATGCGGCTTCACCTAATTCTATAACTGTATTTAATCCTTTTTCTGCTGCCGATTCAATGATAGCGCTTTCTGCCAATGCCCAATTTTCGTCAGAACCAATGTACTTGGTTTTATTTTCAGGATCGCGCAAAGAAATTTGTGCGGTAAATTCTTTAAAATCTAATGCTTTAAATACATAAAGCACCAAATCAATCACCTTACAAAACTCTTCTTTTACTTGATCAGGACGGCAAAATAAATGTGCATCATCTTGAGTAAAGCCACGCACACGGGTCAAACCATGTAATTCGCCTGCTTGTTCATAACGGTAAACTGTTCCAAATTCAGCATAACGCACCGGTAAATCTTTGTAAGATTTTGGCGATGCTTTATAAATTTCGCAATGATGCGGGCAATTCATTGGTTTTAAGAAAAACTCCTCCCCTTCTCTTGGCGTTTTTATTGGCTGAAAAGCATCGGCACCATATTTTTCATAATGACCTGATGTTACATATAAATTTTTATGGCCAATATGTGGAGTTACCACTGGTAAATAACCAGCTTCTAATTGTGCTTTTTGTAAAAACTGAACCAAACGCTCGCGCAACATGGCTCCTTTTGGCAACCATAATGGCAAACCCATTCCCACTTTTTCAGAAAAAGTAAATAATTCTAATTCTTTTCCTAATTTTCTATGGTCACGTTTTTTTGCTTCTTCCAGCATCAATAAATGTGCATCCAATTCTGCTTTTTTAGGGAAAGTAATTCCATAAATACGCGTTAATTGTTTGTTTTTTTCATTGCCTCTCCAATAAGCCCCAGCCACTGAAGTTAGCTTTAAAGCTTTAATAAATCCAGTGTTTGGAATATGCGGTCCACGACATAAATCGGTAAAATTTCCTTGCGTATAAAAAGTAATGGTTCCGTCAGCCAAATCTTGCAATAATTCTAGCTTATACTCATCACCTTTTTCTGTAAAATAAGCAATGGCATCGGCTTTATTTACTTCCTTGCGGTCATAAGCATTGCTTAACCTTGCTAACTCAGTCATTTTATCTTCCACCTTTTTTAAATCATCGGTTGAAAACGGCAGACCGTTAAAATCTACATCGTAATAAAATCCGCTTTCTAAAGCAGGACCAATTCCAAATTTAACTCCAGGATACAAAGCTTCTAAAGCCTCGGCCATTAAATGAGCCGATGAATGCCACATGGTTTGTTTGCCTTCTAAATCGTTCCAGGTTAATAACGTTAATGAAGCATCTTCATTGATTGCTCTATTTGCATCTACAGTTACGCCATTTACTTTGGCAGCTAACACATTTCTAGCCAATCCTTCACTAATTGATTTGGCTACATCTAAGGCGGTTGAACCCCGTTCATACGTACGAACGGAACCGTCAGGTAAAATTATATTTATCATAAGGGTTGGCAAGGTAAGTTTTTAAGGTTACTTATAAAAGTGATTATTTAAGATTGATGAAAATTGGTTGTTTTTTTCTTGAGAAATGGGAGTTGATAGATGAGAAATGAGAGTTGGGATAAGGGAGTTGAGAGACGTGAGTTGGGAATTGGGAATTGGGAAATGAGAGTTGGGAATATACAATTTGTCATCCTGAGCGGAGTCGAAGGAGGCAATGGGCAATGAGCAAAATTTCACTCAATCGTCATACTGGAAACATCTCCTTGCCATATAAACAATATTGAATTTGGAAATGGGAGATGAGAGTTGGGAAATGGAATTTATTTAGTTCAATTTTTTATTGCACTCATAAATTGTTTCTTTCTCCAATATTTTTCATATAAAATTAATCCTGAAATCAGTTAATATTGTAGCATGAAAATATTAATTACTGGAAGTAACGGATTGCTTGGACAAAAGTTAATTGATTTATATAAAAATAGTAGCGAGCATTCACTCATTGCAACTGCAAGAGGTGAAAACAGGTATGCTGATAAAAATGGTTATATTTATGAAAGTTTAGACATTACCAACGAACAAGAAGTAAATAATATTATTGCAAAGCACCAACCTGAAGTGGTAATAAATACTGCTGCCATGACCAATGTAGATATTTGTGAAACGGAACGAGAAGCTTGTGATCATTTAAATATCAATGCAGTAAAATATTTAGTAAATGCATGTAATAAAAACAATGCGCACATAGTTCACATTTCTACAGATTTTATTTTTGATGGAACTCACGGACCATTAACCGAAACCGAAAAACCAAACCCAATTAGTTATTATGGATTATCGAAACTAAAAGGTGAAGAAGAAGTCATCAATTATGCAAAAAGTTGGAGCATTTTACGCACCGTTTTAGTTTACGGAATAGTTAGCGATATGAGCCGAAGTAATATTGTACTTTGGGCAAAAGGCGCGTTGGAAAGTGGCAAAATTATCAACGTAGTTTCCGACCAATTTAGAACACCAACTTTAGCTGAAGATTTGGCAATGGGTTGTAAACTAGCAGCCGATAAAAAAGCACAAGGAATTTATAACATTAGTGGCAAAGATTTTTTAAGTGTTTTTGATTTGGTGTACAGGGTTGCTGATTTTTGGAAACTCGACAAATCATTGTTGAATATTTCTACCAGCGAAGGAATCAAACAACCAGCCAAACGCCCTCCTATTACAGGTTTTATTTTAGATAAAGCTGTAAAGGAATTAGGCTACAATCCACATTCATTTGAAGAAGGATTGGCATTATTAAACGAACAATTAAATACCTATAACATTAATCAATAAAACCATGTTAAACTTATTCATTATATTACAAGCTACAGCTATAAAATTAGCTTCAGAACCACAACAGGCAAGCTTTTGGGAATGGTTTTTTTGGGAAACAATTGGAGCCATTTTCATATTTCTAATGCTATATATTTTCTTTATTCGTAATCCGAAAATAAATCCTCCACGCCAACGCAGAAGAGATGAAGACTTTAAAGATTAGGTTAGAAAAGTTTATCAAAAAGTATTTTTACTTTTCGCCAAGTGAGCAAAAAGGAATCATGCTGTTAACACTCATTTTAGTCCTAGTTATTTTCACGCCATTTATTTACCGATTAGTAAAACCAAATGCTGAATTAGTCATCAATATTCAACAATTTACAGCGCTTGATTCATTGGATAAAAGTACATCCAAATCTGAAGATTTTACTAATCAAGATCCATTTGAATTTAATCCAAATTCTGCAAGTTCAGAAGAGTTAAAACAGCTAGGATTTACTGATAAAAACATTGCAACGCTTCAAAATTATTTAAGCAAAGGTGGCAAAATAAAATCGGCAGATGGTTTGAAAAAAATTTATGGAATTGATGAAAAATTAGTAACTAAATTAACACCTTTTTTATTGTTTGAAAAACAACAAGAAAATTCAAATTCTAAACATATAATTGATACTTTAAATTACACAAAAAAAGAAAAAATCCAAGTGCTGGAAATCAATACAGCTGATTCTTTTTCATTGGTAAAATTATATAGAATTGGACCAAAATTAGCAGCTAAAATAATAGCTTACAGAGAAAAATTAGGCGGTTTTTTGAACCTCCATCAATTAACAGAAATTTATGGTTTTGATGAAGATATTTTATACGATTTACAAAATAAAATAGCTGTTGATGCGAGCAAAGCCAAAAGAATTAATTTAAATACAATTACCGAAGAAGAGCTAAAAAATCATCCTTATTTTAAATATAAGCTAGCCCGTGTAATTACCAATTACCGCAATCAACATGGCAAATACAACAGTTATAATGATTTATTGAAAATAAAAATAATCAATGACTCAATTTTAGATAGAATTAAAATATATGGAATAGTGGAATAATCTGTTAAATTAGTAAAGAAAAATTAGGTTTCTGATTAGATAAATTCATTTATTATTGCCAAAACTAAAAACCAAAAATTAGCATGTTAAATTTTGAACCTACAGAAAATCAAATCATGGTTGCGCAAATGGCACGTGACTTTGCAGAAAAACATATTCGCCCATATGTAATGGAATGGGATGAAGCCCAAATTTTTCCAGTAGAAACCATGAAAGAAATGGGTAAATTAGGTTTGCTAGGTGTGTTGGTTCCTGAAGAATATGGCGGAGCTGGTTTAGGTTATTTTGAATACATTACTGCAATTATTGAAATTACTAAAGTTTGTAGTTCCGTTGGGTTAAGTATGGCTGCTCATAATAGTTTGTGTACTGGTCATATTTTACAATTTGGAAACGAAAGTCAAAAGAAAAATTGGTTACCCAAATTAGCAACTGGCGAATGGATTGGAGCTTGGGGATTAACAGAAGCAAATACAGGAAGTGATGCCATGCGCATGCAATGTGTGGCTAAACAAGATGGGGATTATTGGGTAATTAATGGGTCAAAAAATTGGATTACTCATGGTATTTCTGGCGATGTGGCTGTGGTATTAGTTAGAACAGGCGAATTACTTGATTCAAATGGTATTACTGCATTTGTAGTAGAACGTGGCACTCCAGGTTTTAAAGGAGGAAAAAAAGAAAATAAATTAGGCATGCGCGCAAGCGAAACTGCTGAAATGATTTTTGAGGATTGCAGAGTTCATAAAGATAATATTTTAGGAAAAGTGGGTGAAGGATTTAAACAAGCCATGAAAATTCTTGATGGTGGAAGAATTTCTATTGCATCACTTTCAATTGGAATAGCAAAAGGTAGTTACGAAGCTGCTTTAAAATATTCCAAAGAACGTCATCAATTTGGGCAACCAATTTCTCAATTCCAAGCCATTGCTTTTAAATTAGCTGATATGGCAGTAAAAATTGAGGCATCAGAATTGTTAACTTACCAATCGGCTGATTTAAAAATGCGTCATTTACCAATGACAAAAGAAAGTGCCATGGCAAAATATTACGCATCGGAAGTATGTGTATGGGCTGCTACTGAAGCTTTACAAATATTTGGTGGTTACGGCTACACAAAAGATTTTCCAATTGAAAAATTCTACCGCGATTCAAAACTTTGTACCATAGGTGAAGGCACAAGCGAAATTCAAAAACTTGTCATTGCGAGAAGTATTTTAAGAGATTAAAATTAAACTTCGATAAAGTTGAAAAGCCCATTGAAATAAATATTCAATGGGCTTTTTTATGAATTGGAATTTGATACCAATAATTATGATAACACTTCCAATAAAACTTTGTTTGATTTCAATTCATTGAATCCTTCTACATGAATTTTAAAATACAACATGGCATGTTCAAGTAATTCATGACGTTGGTTTTTATTGATTTCTATTTGACTAAATGAATCTAAATTTACCTTACATAATTCAAACCAATAAGATGACAAATTAGATTCTACCACTTTTATATCACCAAATAAACTTGGTTTAAAAACACCTTCTTCCAAATCGAAACTATTATTAGTTTCACTGTAATTTAGTTTAGGATTAAAGCCCAAATATTGACTTAATTGTAACATAAAATAAAGCGGAAAATTGGCTAAACTTTGATGTGTTAAATCTAAATATTGAATAATGGTAAACAAAAAATCAAACAAGTTTTTATCTGCTTGATTTTCGGCTTGAATGGTTTTATTTAATACTTCACCCATAAAAATGCCAATGCTACTTTTTAATAAATCGTAATGAATAATATTTAAAATAGGCTGGCATTTTAATTCTTTGATGCGTTGTAGGTTCTTATTTAATTGATGATAAACATCTAATTCCAATAAATTTAAAGGCATTAAATGGGAAGGTTTAATGGCTCCTTTTTTGTTTTTTACCCCATTAATTAAATACGATTGCAAGCCATATTGTTCAGTAAAACATTTTAAAATTACACTGTTTTCACTGTAATCAATGGTTTTTATAACAATGGCTTTGGTTTTGGTTAGCATGCTTGCGCAATGTTAAGTATAAAATTACTTTTAAAAATTTCCAATTGATTTATTTCCTTAACCATGTTTCACTATCAGAAAAATAAAATCCTAAAATGCCATTTTCATAATTATAATAAACACCTTTAAAATAAATATCGGCTCTATATTCTGAGGCAGCACTACTATCTGATACATGATAAACATTTTTATAAACTTTTTTGTTTAAAGTAATTGAATCAAAAAATTTATAACTGTCTTTATGAAAACCACTAAAAGGTGGTAAATCAACATAATTATTTTTAATAACAATGGAAGCGAAATCTCTAAATCTCCAGTTCTTATTTTCAATAAAACTGTCAATGTTTGTTATATCATAATTATTTCTAATTAACGAAATTTCGAAAGGAAATTCAACAGCTTCAAATCTATTATATTCATATAAAGTATTGGCTCAATAAATGCATCTATCTCCATCAAAACACCTGTATTGTATTGGTTTGAGTCCAGAAAATGATTTACTAGCGTAAATAATAGTATCACCAATTCTTTTGAGTGTAATTATTTTGTTTCTATTGCTAAAAAATTTAATTTCATTTGATTCTTGAGGATGATTTAAATAATATAAAGATTCATTTAAAGGTATGTTTCCTAAGTTTGAATTTGGAATTGGGCGAGATTCATCACAAGGTTTTATGCAAGCATTTATTCCCAAAAAAGTAAAAATAAGAAGTATGATATTAGAGCGTTTCATGTATTATGTGCTAGTATAAAAATCAAATATAAACTTTTAAATAATTGCTTTGCAACAAATTTATTTATATTCACAAGCAATATGTGGCGAAGAAGTTTAGGCATTTACCCTTTTAGGTATAATAACCAATTGGAATTACTCCAAAGTGGCAATTCTTTTTTTGAAAAATTGTCGGAACTAATCAAAAATGCTACTACAGAAATTCACTTTCAATTATACATTTTTGAACCTGATAAAACAGGAAAAATCATTCAAGATTTACTGATAGAAGCAGCAAAAAGAGGTGTGAAAATATATGTAGTTTTAGACGCTTATGGCAGCAAAAACTTGAACGAAACTTGGCAGAAAAACTTCGAAAATGCTGGAATTGAAATTTACTTTTATTCACCCATAAAATTTGGAAATTACCTTCACATGGGCATGCGTTTACACCATAAAATAATTTGTGTAGACGGGCAATTTGCTTTAGTTGGTGGTATAAATATTTCGAATAATTACAGTGCTTATTCCTTACAAACTCCTTGGCTCGATTTTGCATTATTATCACAAGGAAAAGTAGTAGAAGATTTATTGCAAATTTGCAAACAGACTTTAAAAAAAGTAAGTAAACATTCAAAGTTCAAAAAAAAACAAGAACTACAAAAAGAACATAAACCAATTATAACAAGGGTTTTACAAAATAATTGGGTGCAGGCCAAATTTGGAATTACACACCAATACAAACAAAAAATAAGAAAATCAGAACATGAAATTATTCTTTTTGCCAGTTATTTTATTCCCTCATTGGCATTAAAAAGATTGTTAAAAAAAGCTGCCAAACGTGGTGTAAATGTTCATGTGGTTTTAAGTTCAATTTCGGATGTAGGTTTAGTAAAAAATGCCACGGAATATTTTTATGCTGATATGTTAAAAGCAGGCATCAAATTATATGAATGGAAACAAAGTGTGTTGCATGCTAAAGTTGCTTTAATCGATTCCGATTGGTTAAGCGTAGGATCTTATAATTTGAATTACTTAAGCGATTTTGGGAGTATTGAATGTAATTTAGAAGTGTTAGACGAAGTGTTTTGTTCGTTAACAAACAATAAATTAAAAGTATTAATGGAGGAAGGTTGCGAAAGTATTTCAATTGAAGAATTTGAAAATCGTTCCAATATATTTTCAAAAATATACCAAGCAATTTGTTACGGATTAGTGCGTTTATTACTCAAATTTATGTTTTTATTGCAAAGTAGAAATGTAAAGAAAAAGCGATATTATTAAATTGAATTTACTTGAATCAATAAAGAACTATAAAATCTGCCGCTAATTTCATTATTATTGCCAATATAAAAATGCAAGGCAGTACATTTCTAAATACCAAAATTGAATATTTAAAAGGCGTTGGTCCAGCCAAAGCTGAATTGCTGCAAAAAGAATTTGCCATTTTTACCTTTAACGATTTATTATTTTATTTCCCTTACAGGCATATTGATAGAAGTAAAATGTATCAAATTAGCCAAATAGATGATACCATTCAATACATTCAATTAAAGGGAACAATTAGTAATTTAAAAACAATAGGAACTGGAGCCGGAGCCAGACTTACCGCTACTTTAAGTGATGGAACAGGCACACTAGAATTGCTTTGGTTTCAAGGCCAAAAATGGATTAGAGAAAGTATATTAGCAGGAAAACCCTATGTGGTTTTTGGAAAACTATCAGAGTTTAACAGAACTTTTAGCATGGTTCATCCAAGTTTAGAAGATCCAGCGCAGGTAAATGAAAAGTTGTACATGAAAATGATGCCGCTTTACAATGCCAGTGAAAAAGCAAAAAAAAGAGGTTTGGATGCCCGTGCAATCATGAAGTATACCAATACTTTGCTAACGGATTCTCGGTTCGATATTGGTGAAAATTTACCAGATTATTTAATAAAAAAATATCAGTTAATGCCTCGCAAGCAGGCAATGATTCAAATACATTTTCCAAGCAGTTTTGCTCAATTAAGTGAGGCAACCAAACGATTAAAGTTTGAAGAATTATTTTTTAATCAATTAAGAATTTTGCGTTATAAACTTAAACGACATACCGTTTATAATGGAATAAAAATTACAAAAATTGGCGATATTTTTAATAATTTCTATAACAGCAATTTGCCCTTTGAATTAACCAATGCACAAAAACGAGTATTGAAAGAAATACGTGTAGACATGGGCAGCGGCAAGCAAATGAATCGTTTGATTCAAGGCGATGTTGGTAGCGGAAAAACGGTTGTAGCTTTAATGAGTATGTTAATGGCAATTGATAACGGTTACCAAGCTGCCATGATGGCGCCAACGGAAATATTAGCAAACCAACATTATGCAACCATAAAAAGTTTATTGGGTGGCATGAATATTCGTGTAGCTTTACTAACAGGTTCGGTTACTAAAAAAAACAGGAAACCTATTTTTGAAGATTTAAAAAATGGAGAAATTCAAATATTAATTGGCACACATGCATTGATTGAAGATACCGTTGAGTTTAATAAATTAGGCATAGCCATTATTGATGAGCAGCATAAATTTGGCGTAGAACAAAGATCTAAGCTTTGGACAAAAAACGAGCAGCCTCCACATATTTTAGTAATGACCGCAACGCCCATTCCACGTACATTAGCCATGACTTTGTATGGCGATTTAGATACCAGTTTAATTGATGAATTACCTGCAGGAAGAAAACCAATTTCTACCATTCATAAATATGACAATAACCGATTAGAAGTTTATGGTTTTATCAAAAATGAAATTGCCAAAGGCCGACAAATTTATATTGTATATCCGTTAATTGAAGAAAGTGAAAAGCTAGATTATAAAAATTTGGCGGAGGGTTATGAAAGTATTTGCAGGGAATTTCCTTTACCCACATATGCGGTAAGTATGGTTCATGGTAAAATGAAACCTGCAGAAAAAGATTTTGAAATGGCCAGGTTTGTGAGAGGCGAAACCAGTATTATGGTAGCAACTACAGTAATAGAAGTTGGCGTAAATGTGGCCAATGCAAGTGTAATGGTAATTGAGAGCGCTCAAAAATTTGGGCTTTCACAACTACACCAATTAAGAGGACGAGTGGGCCGTGGTGCTGATCAAAGTTATTGCATTTTAATGACAGATTTTAAAATTAGTCAGGATGGAAAACTACGCATGAAAACCATGGTAGAAACCAACGATGGATTTAAAATTAGTGAAGTAGATTTACAATTACGCGGCCCAGGCGATATGGAAGGAACCATGCAAAGTGGTGTGCTTGACTTGAGAATTGCAAGTATTACCGAAGACAAAGAATTACTGGAAACTGTTAGAAAAGAAGCACAAAAAATATTAGAAAACGACAATGAATTACTCAAACCCGAACATGTTTTACTGAATCAATATTTAATGTTGTACAGAAAAACCAATAAATGGGGAGCTATTAGTTAATTGAAAAAACTATAAACTGATTCCAATTTCGTTTAATTCTTCAGCTAATTTGATGCGATTAATAGGAATAACTCCCACTTCCTCGCAAACTAATCCGCCTGCTAAATTTGAAATGGTGGCTACTTGATTGATTGGAATATTTAATGCTAAACATAAAGAAGCAACACTTATAACAGTGTCGCCAGCTCCGCTAACATCCGCAATTTTACGAATATGAGCAGGAATATAGGTAAAGTCTGTTCCGTTGGTAATCATTACACCGTTTTCGCTTAAAGTTACAAACAAGTATTTGATATTCATTTTAGCAATTAAATTATTGCAAATTTGTTCAAATTCTTCTTTGTTTTGTAATGAAAAATCGTGTTTAGTACCCTCACGTAATTCTTTTAAATTGGGTTTAAATAAAGTAACATTTTTATAAAAACTGAAATTTCTTTTTTTAGGATCAACCACTGTGGGAATGCCTAATTCATTAGCAGCTTTCGTTATTTCATCTATTAGTTTTTCGGTAATAATACCTTTATCGTAATCTTCAAAAATTACAATTTTTGCCCTAGGCAATAACTCTTTTATTTTATCAATTAACAAAGAAGTTTGTGCGTGATTTAAATTTGCAGCATCTTCATTGTCAATCCTAATCATTTGATGATTTTGACTGATAACCCTGGTTTTTGTAGTAGTAATTCTATCGTTACTTTTTACAATACCACTTGCGTCAATATTGTTTTCATTTAATAAATTAAGTAAATCATTTCCTTCCAAATCGTTTCCAATTACAGAACAAAGAATTGGTTTAGCACCTAAAGCCACCAAGTTTAAAGCTACATTGGCAGCGCCACCCAACCTGTTTTCTTTTTTATTAACAGCCACAATTGGCACAGGTGCTTCAGGCGAAATTCTTTCCACATTTCCAAACAGATACGCATCAATCATTACATCGCCAATGACTAAAACTGGTATGTTTTCAAACTGATTAATTAAATTATTTTGAGTATTCATTGGGTTAAAAATAAGATATTATTTTAGATTTTGTAAAACTTCTTTTATTCTTCTAATTGCTTCTACTAATTTATCGTCACTTGTAGCATAGCTAAATCTTACACAATCGGGAGCGCCAAAACTGTCGCCACCAACAATACTTACATTGGCATTATGTAAAATATACATGCATAAATCTTCACAATTATGAATGGTAGTAGTTCCATCACTTTTACCAAAATAACTGCTCACATCGGGAAAAACATAAAAGGCACCTTCAGGAATATTTAATTTAAAACCATCTATTTCTTTCATTAATCCCAATACTAAATCTCTTCTTCTTTGAAATGCTTTTCTCATTTCAAAAGTTGGAGTTAAGTTGCTTTGCAAAGCTGCCAATGCTGCACGTTGTGCAATGGAATTAGCACCACTTGTAAATTGTCCTTGAAGTTTTTCGCATGCTTGCGCAATTTCTTTGGGAGCACCAATATAACCAAGTCTCCAACCTGTCATAGCAAAGCCTTTACTAAGGCCATTTATGGTAATCACTCTGTCTTTTATAAAATCAAATTGGCCAATACTTTCATGCTTACCAATAAAATTAATATGCTCATAAATTTCGTCAGAAACTATATAAATATCGGGATATTTTTCAAACATTTTTGCAATGGCAAACAATTCCTCTTTACTAAAAACAGAACCTGTGGGATTACAAGGCGAAGAAAAAATAAATACTTTAGTTTTTGGAGTAATGGCAGCTTCAATTTGTGCAGCCGTTGCTTTATAATCTTGCGTTACATTACTATAAACATAAACGGGAACACCTTCACTTATTTTTACCATTTCGGAATAGCTTACCCAAAAAGGAGTTGGAATAATTACTTCATCACCTGGATTTAAAAGACTTAGCAGTACATTTATAATTGCTTGTTTAGCACCAGTAGAAACCACAATTTGATCAGCGGGATAAAACAAACCATTTTCATTTTTAAATTTCTCGCTGATTGCTTGACGCAAATCCAAGTATCCAACTACTGGAGTATAAAATGTATAACCGTCATCTATGGCTTTTTTTGCAGCATCTTTTATATGTTGAGGAGTTTGAAAATCGGGCTCACCTAAACTTAAATTAATTACATCTTTACCTTGCGCTTGTAGCTCGCGACTTAACTTAGACATACGTAAAGTGTTTGACTCTACAATAGTGTTTAATCTATTTGCTAGTTTTATCATAGTAATTTGGATAACAAAGGGGCGAAAATAACTTTTTATTGATAGGTTGTTTCTGATAAAAATAAGCAAACTTTGTTGGTTGTATCTTTTTTGGGAATTTCGGAATTATTGATTTTTAATGAATCATAATAATTGAATGATGAATTTCCATAAAGATTTTTAGCTTTGCAACATGAAAAAATTAGTAGTAATTTCTGTTTTATGTTTAAATATTTTGCTGAGTGCTTGTGGAGTTTATAGCCATACAGGAGCTAGTGTTCCACCCGATGCAAGAACAGTATCGGTAGCATATATTACCAATGTGGCCAGTATTGTAAATCCATTATTAAGTCAAAATATATCAGAAAAATTAAAGCAAAAGTTTGTTAATGAAACGCCCTTAAAGTTAATTACAACTGATGCAGATCTATCATTTACAGGAAAAATATTAAGTTACGAATTAAAACCAGCTGCAATTCAAGGGGATCAAACCAATGCTTTAAATAGGTTAACCATTACAATGGAAATAGTTTTTGAAAATAAAAAAGCAACAGATAAAAATTTCACCAAAACATTTTCAAACAATATTGATTTTAATGCCTCAGATAATTTTCAAGCTCGTGAAGCCGAATTGTCTGGTAAAGTGGTTGATATGTTAGTTCAAGATATATTCAATGCAGCTTTTATTAATTGGTAAATTTTAAAGTAATGAATTAAAAATCAGCAACAATATTTTTTATTAAAAAAAATACTATTTTGCTACGGTTAAAAATTGAAAGTATAATTAGTGAACAAAGCCGAATTTACCGATTTGATTATTAATCCAGCAAAACTGGGTAATGAACATATTGACACGTTAAAAAAAATCGTGGCTGATTATCCATATTTTAGTACTGCTCAAATTTTATTGGCTAAAGCACTTTTAAACACCCATCATTACGAATACGAAAAACAGTTAAAAACAACTGCACTTTCCGTTGCGAATAGAGAAGTTTTAAATCATTTTATAAATAATATATCAGAAGACACTGACGATACTGACAATATTGAAGAAGAAAATTCAATGATTCAAGTTGAAGATGAGATAAAAGTTGAAGAAGTTTCTTTATTAGATTTTGATTCAGAAAAATTAGAGCAGGATGCTTTACTCATTGAAGCACAAAATATTCTTTCAAATAATGAAATTCCTTCATTAGAAATTTCCATAGAAACTGAAAATTTACCAGATAATAATACTGAATTAGAAGCAGAAAATATTGAAAGTGAAAGCAATCATTTTGAATATACAGCACCCGTTTTAGAAAACATTGTGCATGAAATTACTGAAATTGAAACTGTAAATATAGAAGAAACATTTAATAATGATATTGAAGGCAATGCTCAAATAGATTTAAATTTAGCTGAAACATTTCTTCCTGATTTTGATGAAACCAGTTTATTTGCCGATGATCAACATATAGAAACTATTACTAAATCGGTTTTACCAAATAGTACGAATATTTCTGCTCCTGAAATGGAAGTGGAAAATACTGAAAACATGGAAGAACCAGCACCATTTATTGAAGATATAACCATTGAAGAGGGTTTTGCAACAGATAATATGGGGCTTGATTTAACTAATTCAGAAATTACAATTGAAAGCAATCCTATTTTACTTGAAAATATTTTAGCCATTGAATTAGAAAACATAAATACACCAATGGTAGCAGTGGTTAATACTAATTTTGAAACAATTGAAGAATTAGTTTTAGCCACAGATAAGGCCAATGCCGAAGCAACTATTGAAGCATCAAATTTGAACTTTTTTGAATGGCTTAAAATAAACAAAAAAGAATCGGTGGTTGAAAATACTGAAATAGCTCAACCACAAGAGGTAACCTATTATGAAGACGCTGATTTTGTAGCTAAAATTAAGCAAATTATAAAATTAAAATCGGAGAACGATTTAAATAAAAATATTATTACTGGAATTGAAACAGCACATGATCATGCTATTCCTATTGAACAAGAAAACAATATTTCTGATTCAATAGTAGAAAATTACTCCGCTGAAGTGGCATCAATATTACCAGATTTTGAAGCTTTAAAGGCAATTGAGGTGGAGGAAGAAAAACCGTATATTATCTATGATAAAAAAGAAGGTTTAATACCAAATTATGAAACTCCTGTTTTTGATCCTTTGTTTAATAGCCATTTTGAAACCAAACCTACCATAGCGGATTCTGATGAAAGTGAAATAGAAGTAGATTTTAATAATTATACAATAGATAATAATTTATTTGAAAATTCGTTTTCATCGGTTTATATTCCTTTACCTGCTAAGGAAATAGAATCACTTCCAACAAATGAAACAATAAATGTTAAAAGTGATACCTCAAAAAATGAAATTGATAACATATTAGATAAATTTATGCGAGAAAATCCAAGTATTTCTCGACCAAAAACTGAGTTTTTTAATCCAGTAACTGTTGCAAAAAACAGTGCAGAGGAAAAAGATGAAATTGTAAGTGAAACATTAGCAAGGATTTATTTAAAACAAGGATTGATAAAAAAATCAATTTTAACTTATGAAAAATTATGTTTGATATATCCACATAAAAATGCTTATTTCGCAGCCCTAATAAATAAAATAAAAACCGAACACAACATTAACTAAAACTATGATATTTTTTCTAATCCTAATCATTATCGTTTGCGTACTACTTACTTTAGTAGTTTTAATTCAAAATCCTAAAGGTGGCGGAATTGCTGCTAATTTTTCAGCTCCAAACCAAATTATGGGAGCTAATAGAAGTACGGATGTGGTAGAAAAAGCTACTTGGATATTAGCCATTGCGTTAATAGTTTTAAGTTTAGCTTCCAACTTTGCTCGTCCAAGTGGTGAACAAGAAGTTACTGGAACTGAAAGTAGAATAAAAGATAATATAGAAGGAACTACAGCAATGCCTGCAACTCCTCCTCCTGCATCGGCTGCTACAGTAACTGATTCAAATGGAAATGTAAAACCATAATTTTAAAAAATAATATTTTAAAACCTGTTTCAATTTGATTGAAACAGGTTTTTTTATGTAAAAATTTTTGACCTTAATCATTTATATATTTACATAGTAAAAAGTACATTTGACAAAAAAATTTTAAAAAACATTCACATGCAAATAAAAACAAACCATAAAGACGAATTTGTTTATCGCCATAATTCGCCAATGAGAAAAGACACTGCAGCCATGCTTAAAACCATAGGTGTTAGTTCAATTGATCAATTAATAGACGAAACAATTCCGGCACATATTCGCTTAAAAGAACGTATGAAATTGCCAGCGGCATTAACAGAAATGGAATTGTTAAGCATGTTAAAAGGAATTTCTGAAAACAATAAAATTTATAAAAACTTTATTGGTCAGGGTTATTATGGAACTCATACACCTAATGTGGTTTTACGTAATATTTTCGAAAATCCAAATTGGTACACTGCCTATACTCCTTACCAACCAGAAATAGCCCAAGGTAGATTAGAAGCATTGTTAAATTACCAAACAATGATCATTGACCTAACTGGCATGGAAATAGCAAATGCCAGTTTATTAGATGAAGCAACTGCAGCTGCCGAGGCCATGAACTTAATGCATGCTGAATGTAAAAATGAAACTGCAAATAAATTTTTTGTTTCTGAACTTTGCTTCAAACAAACCATTGACGTATTAATTACAAGAGCAGAACCTACAGGAATAGAAATAGTAATTGGTAACCACGAAACTGCTCAGTTAGACAATAATTATTTTGGTGCAATGATTCAATATCCTGCTTCAAATGGTGAAATATTTGACTACAGTAAATTCATGGCAAAAGCCAAAGAAAATAACATTTTAGTGGCCGTTGCTGCCGATATTCTAAGCTTAACTTTATTAACGCCTCCAGGCGAATGGGGTGCCGATGTTGTGGTTGGATCTTCTCAACGTTTTGGAGTTCCAATGGGTTACGGTGGACCACATGCTGGTTTCTTTGCCACTAAAGATGCATACAAACGTCAGATGCCAGGTAGGTTAATTGGTATTTCTATTGATAGCCAAGGAAATTCTGCATTGCGCATGGCATTGCAAACACGTGAGCAACATATAAAACGTGAAAAAGCAACTTCAAATATTTGTACTGCACAAGTATTATTGTCGATTATGGCAAGTATGTATGGCGTTTATCATGGTCCTGATGGCTTAAAAAATATAGCAGGAAGAGTACATGGATTAACCAAAACGTTGGCAAATGCCTTAAACGAAAATGGTCATGCTGTAGTAAATAAAAATTATTTCGATACCATTACTGTTGCCGTTGGCAATGCTAACGCTGCAATAGCTACTTGTGTAAATGCTGAAATCAATATTAATAAAATTAACGATCAACACATTTCAATTTCAATAGATGAAACGCATACTTTAGAAGGAATTACTGAATTATTAAATTGCCTAACTGGCAAAAATATTTCATTGAATCATTCATCATTTAACTTTGATTCATCGTTTGCTCGTACATCTGATTTTATGACACATCCTGTGTTTAATTCACACCACAGCGAGCATGAAATGTTACGTTATATTAAATTATTAGAATCAAAAGATTTATCGCTTTGCGAAAGCATGATAGCTTTAGGAAGTTGCACCATGAAATTAAATGCAACAGCCGAAATGATTCCGGTAACTTATCCTGGATTCAGTGTTTTACATCCATTTATTCCTAGAAACCAAGCAGCTGGTTATACTCAAATATTTAATGAATTATCGGAATATTTGAAACAAGTAACTGGTTTTGCTGGTATTTCATTACAACCAAATGCTGGCGCACAAGGCGAGTATGCGGGCTTAATGACCATAAGAGAATATTTTAAAGCAAAAGGTGAATCGCATAGAAATATTGCTTTGATTCCATCATCGGCACATGGAACAAATCCTGCAAGTGCAATTATGGCTGGTATGAAAGTTATTGTAACCAAAACTTTAGAAAACGGTTATATCGACATTGAAGATATTAGGGCAAAAGCCATTGAACACAAAGATAATTTAGCTTGTTTAATGGTTACTTATCCTTCTACTTATGGTGTTTTTGAAGAAGGTATCATTGATATTTGTGGTATTATTCATGAAAATGGCGGACAAGTTTATATGGATGGGGCTAACATGAATGCGCAAGTTGGATTAACAAGTCCGGCAACTATTGGTGCAGATGTTTGTCATTTAAATTTACATAAAACTTTCTGTATTCCACATGGTGGCGGTGGACCAGGAATGGGACCAATTGGTGTGGGCGCTCATTTAGTTCCTTTTTTACCAGGACATGCAGTAGTAGATATGGATGGTGGAAACCAATCAATGCACGCAGTAAGTGCAGCACCTTGGGGTAGCGCTTCTATTCTATTAATATCATATGCATACATTAGAATGATGGGAACTGAGGGTTTAGAAAATGCAACTAAATATGCTATTTTAAATGCTAATTACATCAAAGCACGTTTAGAAAAACATTACCAAATTCTATATGTAGGTTCAAAAGGAAGATGTGCACACGAAATGATTTTAGATACTCGCGTGTTCAAACAAGCTTCAGGAGTAGAAGTTGGCGACATAGCAAAACGTTTAATGGATTATGGTTTTCATGCGCCTACTATTTCATTTCCAGTTGCTGGAACTGTAATGATAGAGCCTACTGAAAGCGAAGCTAAACATGAATTAGATCGTTTTTGTGATGCCATGATTTCAATAAGAAATGAAGTAACTGCTATTGAAAATGGCACTTCCGATAAGTTAGATAATATGCTTAAAAATGCACCTCACACTGCTAGCATGGTTACCAGCGATGAATGGAAACATGCATACAGCCGTCAGCAAGCTGCATACCCTTTACCATATGTAAGAGCCGCTAAATTTTGGCCAAGCGTAGGTAGAATTAATGATACTTATGGTGATAGAAATTTAATTTGTGCTTGTATTCCTACTGAAGCTTATGCAGAACAAGCAAGTAACTAATTAGCTGCTGGCTTCTGGCCGCTAGCAAATAAAAAATCCCATTAACGAAATGTTATTGGGATTTTTTTTTGTATTTTCTCCATGTTATTTATTAGGAAAGAAAACTGTGTCAGTTTACTAACTGATGCTTGCAACATGACGTTTGTTGGAGCTTGCCTATGGTCGGTATTTTTGTTACAAAGCTAGTAAACTTGGTTTAACTTCTTTAAAAATTTATCTGTTTTTTTTTATTAAAACAAGTATATTTGAATGACTAAATAAAATGGAAACAATTATTCTTCAAACTGAAAACAACCAAACAACTAAAGAATTATTAGACTTAATTAAAAATATGAAGTCGGTAAAATTTATTGCTGTTGAAAACGATATTTATAAAATAATTGAATCTGATTTAGCAATGCCAGGCAGAGCAATGAATGAAGAAGAATTGGAAAATATTGCTATCGTTATGGAAAACGAAACTGACTTTAAAAAGTCAGATGCTGTATTTGATGAAATCATAAATTCCATAAAGAAAAAATGATTTACCAATCAAAATTTGCGGAAAAAAGTATCAGAAAAATAGCCACTTACATAACAAATCAAGGTAATCCGAATAATGCAATAAATTATATTCTGAGATTACAAGAGTTTATAAACTCAATACCTATTTATCCTGAAAAAATTGGTTTATGTAATCAAAAATCATTTTCTAGTAGAAATTTTCATTGTGCCATTTTTGACAAAACATACATTGTAGTTTTTAAAATTAAATTGAATGATATTTATATTTATAATGTCATTCATGGTTCAAGAATGAAATAAATAATAAGCATTTTCTTATCAATTTAACGCTTGGTCAAAAGACACAACTTTAGGCAATTGCTAATTTCATTTTCTCCATGTTATTTATAAGGAAGGAAGACTGTGTCAGTTTGCCAACTGATGCTTGTAGCATGACATTCTTGGAGAATTTTGACAATTGCCTCCGGATGCATCGGGACAACATTCAACATCAAATCTTGTGTCCTCTTAAAAACTCCTCCACTCCTATTCGTTTTTTTCCTTCTAGTTGAATTTGCAGTAAATGAACATAACCATTTTGGCAAGCTACTTTTAAAAATGTTTTGTTATCGCTTATCATTTTACCAATTGGCTCATCATGGTTTAATAGCTCCACATTTGCCTCAAATACTTTTAATATTTTACCATCAAAATGAGTAAATGCAGCCGGATAAGGACTCAATCCTCTGATTAAATTATAAATATTTTTAGCGCTATTATCCCAATTAATCAAACAGGTTTCCTTAAATATTTTAGGAGCCATTTTGTTGTTATCATTACCTTGTGGCTTGCCTTTGGTGTTTCCATTTTTTATTAATTCCAACGATTTCAAAACCGTTTCAGCACCAATATTCATGAGCAAATCGTGCAATTCACCAGCATTTATAGTTGGTGTAATTTCCATTTCTTGAGTGAGCAAAACATCGCCAGTATCTATTTCATGTTTCAGAAAAAAAGTACTCACCCCAGTTTTGGTTTCTCCATTGATGATTGCCCAATTAATTGGCGCAGCACCTCTATAATCTGGCAACAATGAAGCATGTAAATTCAATGTTCCAAATTGGGGCATTTCCCAAACAATTTGTGGCAACATTCTAAAAGCTATGACCACTTGTAATTCGGCATTTAAAGCTTGTAATTCTGCTATAAATTCAGGATCTTTTAACTTAATAGGTTGTAATACTTTGATGTTATTTTCAACAGCATATTTTTTTACTGCACTTTGTTGCAATTGCATTCCACGGCCAGCTTGTTTGTCGGGCATGGTAACCACTGCCACCACTTCATGTCCAGCTTTTACGATGGCATCCAACGATGGGACAGAAAAATCAGGTGTTCCTAAAAATATTATTCTCATTATTTTTTGACTAAATCAATAATTATTTGCGCAGCATTATTACTAGCTCCTTGCTTGTTTAAAATGGCTTGTAAGTTTTTATATTCTTCCATTAAATTGGCGTTTTTATTGCCGTTTGGCAATATGGCTTCAAACTCCTGTTTTAAGTTTGCTAAGGTGTAATCATGTTGAATTAATTCTTTCAATAACTCCTTATCCAAATTAATATTTACCAATGAAACATACTTTATTTTTACAAATTGCTTGGCTAAAAAATATGAAATAGTACTGCCCACATAAGCACAAACTTGCGGTACATTGAATAAGGCGGTTTCTAAAGTTGCGGTTCCACTACAAACAATGGCAGCCTTTGCCAAATGCAATACTTCGTATGTTTTATTGTAAATAATTTTAGTATTAGTTCCAATAAATGTTTGGTAAAAATCAGGTTTGATACTTGGTGCGGCACAAATTACAAACTCGTATTGAGGATATGCTTGCGCTAGCTTCATCATATTAGGAAGCATGGTTTTTATTTCTTGTTTCCTGCTTCCTGGCAATAAAGCAATGATGTCTTTTTTTGAATCAATGTGGTTTGCTTCGCAAAATGTAGCATCGGGTTTAAATGCATTTACCTCGTCTAATAAAGGATTGCCAACATAAGAAGCTTTTACTTTCCACTTTTTAAAATATTCTACTTCAAACGGAAAAATAAGCAATAACTCATCTACATATTTTTCTAGTTTCTTAGCTCTTTTTTCATTCCAAGCCCAAACCTTTGGAGCAATATAATACACTACTTTATAACCTTTTTGCTTAGCAAACTGAGCTATTCTCAAATTAAATCCAGCATAATCAATGAGTATGACTACATCGGGTTGGTAGGCATCAATTTGTTTTTTGCAAACAGCAATAAAACCTAAAATTGTTCTTATTTTAAGTAGCACTTCCACAAAACCCATGATAGCAGTTTGCCTAAAATGCATCAATAAACCTTTGGCTTGCGCATGCATTAAATCGCCACCCCAAAACTGAAATTCAGCTTGCTCATCCTTTTGTTGAATGGCTTTCATTAAATTGGCACCGTGCAAATCGCCACTTGCTTCTCCGGCAATAATAAAATATTTCATTGGTGCGAAAGTAATGTAGAATTGTTAAATTGTTATATTGTTGATTGGTTAATAAGTTGATTTGGATTTGTGTTTTGGGAAAATTCGTTTTGCCCACTGCCTCCCTCGGCAAGCTCAGGATGACAACATTTCCCAACTCTCATCTCTCATCTCTCATCTCTCATCTCTCATCTCTCATCTCCCATCTCTCATCTCCCATCTCTCAACTCTCATCTCCCATCTCTCAACTCTCATCTCCCATCTCTCAACTCTCATCTCTCATCTCTCAACTCTCATCTCTCATCTCTCATCTCCCATCTCTCATTTCTCAACCCTCATCTCCCATTTATCATCTCCCAGTGCTAATTTCTCACTTCATAATTAAAACTTATATCCATGTTGTTTATAAGGAAAGAAGACTGTGTCAGTTTACCAACTGATGCTTGCAGCATGACGATTGATGGAGGTTTTGCTCATTGCCTCTCGATATATCGGGAGATTTAAGGAATTGAACTACCAATATAAAGTATATAGTATATGTATAATAAGAAGTGAGTTACTTTAATTTTTGTATTTGTTTGTTATTTATTAATGATTTCATTTGGGTAATAGCTATAATATTTAGTTGTTGTAAGCGTTGTGATTGCATAATTCCTTGGTGAATAAGTACCGCATTTATGCTTTCCATATTTGATAACACAACTAATTGTTCAATACTTGCAGTATCTCTAATGTTGCCTTCTGCTTTCGGATTTGCTTCTCTCCATTCTTTAGCTGTAATTCCAAACAATGCCATATTAAGCATATCCGCCTCATTGGCATACAGAAAGTTTATTTTTTCTTTTGAAAGTGATGCTGGAATTAAATTTTCTTTGATCGCATCAGTGTGAATTTGGTAATTTACTTTGGTTAAAGTACGTTGTAAATTCCATTCTAATTTAAATCGGTTGCTTTCATCAGCCTTAAGGCGTTGAAATTCCCTTACCAATAAAAGTTGAAATTTGGGGCTTATCCACATGCCAAAATGAAAGGCAATATCTTTGTTAGCATACGTTCCGCCATATCTTCCTGCCGTTGCTATCAATCCTATAGCACCTGTTTGTTCAATCCATTGCTTTACGGAAAGCACAAAATTATTACTTCCTGCCTTATTTTTAATTGTACCGAATTCGGTATAATTAAAAGCTGGATTATATAAGTTTTCCCATTCGCCTAAATATTCAATGGTGCTTTTTAAACTTAACCATTTAATAATAATTGCTTCTTGCATTTGGCTTTTTGCCATATCAGTAAGTGAAATAAAATCATCAATTTTATTTGAAATGATACTTATTTCTTTCCCATCAATATTTATTATTTTACTTTTTTTCATCTATTTAAACTCCAAATTCTACTGCTCCAAACTAAAATTTTGGAATCTTATTCACTCTATTCAAATTTAGGGTTTATATTTATAACTAAAAATTATTTTTATTTTAGATTAGCTTTAATTGTTAGATGTTGGATGTTATCCCGATAAATCGGGAGCATATTTGCCTATGGTTGGTGTTTTCACCGACCAATAAAGTAACAACGCTTGGTCAAAAGACACAGCCTTAGGCAAGCTGACGTTTGATGAAGGTTTTTATTAATTGTTATAGGCAATAGAACGGGGGTAAAAACAATAAAAGCTGCCCAATGAGCAGCTTTTATTTGTTAACTTAGTTAGGTGTTATTATTTTACAATAGCTACCTTTTTGGTTAAAATTAATTGGTTAAAGTAAGTGTATAAACTTAGAAGTTAAAACGCATGCCTAAGCTTATGTTAAGCAAACGATCATCAGTGAATGCAATATTAGTTACTTCACTTATATATTCTCCATCTTGAGTAATTGAATTTGATAAATTAAGATTAGCATACACCCTACCAACGAGTGATATTCCACCAAAAAGTTGGTAATCTGCAGCTGCTCCAACACGCAAACCAAAAGAACTACCTCCGGTAAATGACGTTTTGTTCGTAGCGTTTTTCTCACTGCTTAAAAATATCATTGATGAATAGTTAAGACCACCAGAGCCTCTAATTTTAAATCGTGGGCTAAATTTCTTTTCTTTAAAAACACCTATTGAAAACGTAGATTGGTTAAACTCCTTATCATTTAATTTATTTGGTTTACTACTAATAGCATAATCAAATGATAGCTTTTCTGGATCTGCATAAGTTTCAAAAGATGCATAATAATGTATTCCATCAATATTTTTTGCATAATCAACTTGAGCCCCAAAAAATGTAGCTGGTAAACCCCCAAAAAATTCCATTCCAAATGATGTTCCTTTGATTTCAGATACAATAGAATTTGTGTATTCTACCCTTTTTACCGGCAAAGCAGTATATTGAAGTACAGATTTTGGTAAAGAATCTATTTGGTAAAATTTAGTATATGTGGCTGGGAAACCTGAAATGGTAATTTTAATTTCAGTTAATTGAGAGTTTTCAATGGTTGAAACCCTTGAAAATATTGGATCTACAACGTAGTCACATTTATAGGTAGTTAAAAATAACTCCATTGCATTGTTTTTAAGTTCGCTAAGTGGTAATTTTAAATCAGCGGTATAGGTTACAGATTGCTTTACAGATTCCACTTTTAAGTCGGCAATAATTGGCTTAATCACCATGCCAAAAGTTGGCGCGCTAATTTCAGGATCATGTGCTTTGGTGTCTTTTTTAATTTCTCTTTGAATAGAACAAGAAGCAAGTGACATTACTCCTGCTAAAATGATAATGATTTTTTTCATAATTTGTTTTTTGGGTTAATTGTTTGTTTTGATTTTTACTTGTTTAGTTTATAAATAAAATAAGATAGTTTAGAATTTTCTGATGGCACGAACCCTGTATTCTGCAATTTTAGAAGAAAAATATGCTAATCCATCAATAAAATCTATTTCGTATGCTTGTGTATTTGAATACTCTGAGGAATTCCAATAATCTGCGGCTGCAAATGTAGTTCCAGTTGCAACTCTATTATTGTATAATTGTCGTAACTCAGAAGCAGATGGTAAAAACCAATCTGAATAGCCACCTCCATTATAACTTTTTGCCAATCCTGCTGCATGAGTATTTGATGAGCCTTGAACACTTATGATTAATGCCGTATTTGCACTTCCAGTACCAATTGCAGTAGCTATTGCATTAGTAGTTACATCTGTTCCATTATTCCAACTAATTCCAGTAGTTGTAGATTGGTCAGCTAGCGCACAAATTAAACCATGTTGCACATTTGGATCATAGCCCACATCAGTACTTTGCAAAATATAAAATACCTTCCCACCTTGAAAAGCATCACCAATTTGTACATTAGTTTGGGCATTATTAGTTGTAAAATTAACTTCATTGCCATAGGCTGTTCCTGCACTGTTAGTGGCGAATGCACGAACGTAATATTTAGTCGCGCTTGTTAGGCCAGTTAATGAACTTGTAAAACTCCCCGTTCCATTTCCATCTGTTGTTTTATTATTTGAAATGGTTGGATTTGAGCTGGTACTCCAGCAAACACCTCTTGCAGTTATTGCTGCACCACCATCACTGGTAATATTACCTCCGCTAGCGCTCGAAGTAGCGCTTACAGACGAAATAGCAGATGTAGTTAATATCGGAAAACCTGCTGCGAGTGTGTTAAAATAAAAGGATAAACCATAAGCTGTCCCAGAAGCATTAGTGGCATAAGCACGCACGTAATACTTAAGCCCAGAAGTAAGACCTGTTAAATTACTTGTAAAACTCCCTGTACCACTTCCATCTGTTGTTTTATTACTTGAAATAGTAGGATTTGGTTCAGTACTCCAACAAACACCGCGCGCAGTTATTGGAGAACCGCCATCATTTGTTATGTTTCCTCCACTTACAGCACTAGTTGCAGTTATTTCGGATACATCTGCAGTTGTTAGTTTTAAAATATCTTTTGTTGTGAATGCTACTGTTTTTCCGTAACCGGTGCCTTCATCATTAGTAGCATAAGCACGTACATAATATTTGGTATTGCTTGTTAATCCCTCAATTTTACTGCTAAATTGACCAATATCAATAATACCATCAGTTGTTTTATTATCATCTATTGTAGGGTTATCATTGATACCCCAGCAAACTCCACTTTTGGTTATAGTAGTTCCACCATTGCTCGTAATATCGCCTGCAACAGTTGCTGTCGTTTCTGTAAAATCTAACAATTCAGTTGTTATTGATGGAATACTGAAAGGAGAAGAAGATGTATTTTTCTTACAACTTTGAATAAACAGCAAGGATACGATTGCTATTATAATAGTTGACCCAATCCATATTTTGTTTATTAATCCTACTAAAATCGTGTTAATTTTTTTCATAATTTGTTTTTTGGGTTAATTGTTTGTTTTGATTTTTACTTGTTTAATTTATAAATAAAATAGGAAAATTTAAAATTTTCTAATGGCACGAACCCTGTATAAACTTGTTTTGGTTAATCCTGTGGATGTTCCGAGACTTCCATTGCTAAAATCCAAAGCCCTTGCATTTGTGCTTGACACCTCTGAGGAACTCCAATATGGAACAGTTGAAAATGTTGTAACAGTTGCAACTCTATTTAAGTATAACTGGTTTAACTCATTTAAAGATGGTAAAAACCAATCTGTATAGCCGCCTCCGTTATGTGCCCTTGCTAAGCCTGCAGCATAAGAGGTTCCAGTACCTTGATTAAGTGTAATATTGATTGAGTTTATGTCTCCATATCCAATAGTGGTTACGGTATTATTAATTAACACAGAGGATACACTCCAACGTATTCCAGTCGTGGTTGTTTGATCAGCTGTCGCACAAATCAAACCGTGCTGCACATTGGCGTCATAGCCATAATCAGATGCTTGCAAAATATAGAATACCTTTCCGCCTTGAAATGCATCACCAATTATTACATTAGTAGTAAAAGTAACTTCATTGCCATAGGCTGTTCCAACAGAATTTGTGGCATAAGCTCGAACGTAATACTTGGTACCTCGGGCTAGTGGAGAAAAAAGTGTTGAAAATGAGCCAGTACCACTCCCAACAGAAGTACTATTTAATGTGTATACAGGATTTGGGCTAGTACTCCAACAAATACCTTTAATAGTTACTGCTGAACCGCCATCACTGGTAACATTGCCTCCACAACCTGCTGATGTCGTTGTTATATTTGTAACTGCATTTGTAGTTAGTATGGGTAAATCTGCGCCAGTAGTGCTGAATTGCACTGCAATACCATAACCAGTTCCAACTGAGTTGGTGGCATAAGCACGAACATAATAGGTGGCACCAGCTGTAAGGCCAGTTAATGAACTTGTAAAATTCCCTGTTCCAGTTCCATCTGATGTTTTAGTATTTGAAATGGTAGGATTTGGAGTGGTACTCCAACAAACACCTTTAGCTGTTATAGTTGAACCACCAGTACTTGAAATAGTGCCACCACTACTCGCAGTGAATTTTGTGATATTGGAAATGGATTGTGTAGTTAAAACAGGAACACTTGCAGCACCCGTGGCGAATTGTTCTGAATTGCCATAAACAGTTCCAACAGAATTGGTGGCATAAGCACGAACATAATAGGTAACACCAGCTGTAAGGCCTGTTAAATTACTTGTAAAACTCCCTGTTCCAGTTCCATCTGTTGTTTTAGAATTTGAAATGGTAGGATTTGTACTTGTACTCCAACAAACACCACGTGTAGTTACTGCTGCGCCTCCATCACTCGTAATATTACCACCACTTGTTGCTGATGTTTGTGTTATGTTAGAAATGACAGACGTTGATGATAATGTGGGTAAATTTGGAGGTAGTGTTTTAAATATAATTTCATTGCCATAACTAGTTCCAACCTTATTGCTGGCATATGCACGAACATAATAGGTAACATCAATCGTAAGGCCTGATAAATTACTTATAAAACTCCCCGTTCCACTACCATTTGTTGTTATAGAATTTAAAATAGTAGGATTTGAACTTGTGCTCCAGCAAATACCACGCGCTGTTACCGTTGCACCTCCATCACTAGAAATAGTACCTCCACTTATAGCCGCTGTTTGTGATATGCTAGACATAGCAGATGTAGTTATAATAGGTTTAGTTGCCGATGTGGTGGTAAATGAAATGGTATTTCCATAGCTTGTTCCTGAAGAATTGGTTGCATAGGCGCGAGCATAATATAATACGTTTTCTGTTAAGTTTATAATTTTACTTGAGAATATTCCACTGCCAACGCTATCGCTTGTTTTGTTATTGCTAATGGTTGGATCAATGCTTGTGTTCCAGCAAACACCACGCGCAGTTATTTCAGAACCGCCATCATTTGTTATGTTCCCTCCACTTACAGCACTAGCTGCAGTTAATTCAGATACATCGGCAGTTGTTAATTGTGCTAAACCTTTTGTTGTAAATGATATTGTTTTTCCATAACCAGTACCTTCAATATTAGTAGCATAAGCACGAACATAATATTTGGTATTGCTTGTTAATGTATTAATTTCACTACTAAATTGACCAATATCAAGAATACCATCAGTTGTAATATTATCATCTATTGTAGGGTTATCATTACTACCCCAGCAAACTCCACTTTTGGTTACTGGAGTGCCACCGTTGCTAGTAATATCGCCTGAAACAGTTGCTGTCGTTTCTGTGAAAGTTAATAATTCATTTGTAATTGATGGAACACTCCATGGAGAAGCAATTGAATTTTTCTTACAACTTTGAATGAATAGCAACGACATGATTGCTATTATAATTGATGACCCAATCCAAATTTTTCTTTTAGTTATCATAGTTAGTTTTTTTATTATGTATCTATTTTGTTTATTTATCCTACTCTTACGGCTTTTCGGATTTCGCCCCCAAATGAAACTTTTTGGGAAAGTTGTTTTTTTAAATGTATTCTGAATGAATATTTATTATTTAGCAAATAAAAACAATGAAACTGAAATGGGGCTGCAGTGGACTGATTTTGAAATTATAATTTCATTAATCTTGCTACTCAAAATTCAGTTTACTAATTCATGCGTTTGGTGTTTCCAATAATCTTTTTTAAGTTAAATTTTCTTTTGCCTCCAAAATATATCGGGAGTTCAAATACTAATTATTAAAAACAAGCAGCATAGACAAACTAAACAAAAAAAGCTGCCCAATGAGCAGCTTTTATTTGTTAACTTAGTTAGGTGTTTTTTATTCTTTCACAAATTTAATTCTGCTTGTTTCACCCTCTTTTTGAATGCTTAAAATGTATGCACCGGTTTTAAGTTCATTCACTAAAACAGTATGTTCGTTAGAAACATTTGTTACCGTTTCTTCCAACATTTTTCTTCCAAGCATATCGGTAATAATGATGTGCGCACCTTTCAGTTTTTGATTGGTGCTAATGATTAATTCATTGTTGGCAGGGTTAGGATAAACAGAAATATTATTTGAATTATTTATTTCGTTTATAATAGTTACTCCATCTTGTTTTATATTCAAAAATTTATTGATAGTACCTGCTGTTATAATTACATCTGCACTTCTTGCTCCACCGGTATTTGCTTGAATATTTAAGCTTAATATTTGATTTCCTGTTCCACTAATAGGTGTTAGCGTAAACCAACTTGCAGGACTAGTTATCACCCAACTTCTATTACTTTGTAATTGAATGATTGTACTCGCTTGATTTAAATTAACCTTCACAGAATCTTTATCTAACGATAATTGATCTGCAATTACTGGAGTACTATCTTGTGAAATATTAATGGTTTGAACTAAATTACCAGCAGTAAAAGTTATGCTAGCATATCTTGAAGTTGATGCTGTATTTGCTGTTACCGTTGCTGTTAAATTATCATTTCCATTGCCTGAATTTTTGCTTAAAGTTAACCATGTTTGATTTGAACTTACATTCCAATTGGTGTTACTAAATAATGTTAATAGTTTATTTCCAACAATGTTTGTAAAATTCAAACTTGTAGGTGTAACATTTAAAGTAAAATTACTTATAGTTATATTTAAATAAATAGTATCTCCTTTACAGCCACTAGCATTTGTTTCTAAAACTTTAACTATTCCATTTCCCGGTGAATTATTCCATAAAATGGAAATTGAATTTGAGGACCCCCCACTTATAATACTTCCACTATTTACTATCCACATGTAATTTGAACCATTTGTATTTGTAACAGAATAATTTTGGGTAGTGTTTGGAAGCACATTATTGATTCCATTTATAATGCTAGTACTTGGTATTGGATTTACAGTTACTGTTGTATTGGATGATGTAGATGAACAAGCAGCAGCATTTGATACAATAACTGCATAATTTCCTGAATTTGTTGCTGTATAATTTGCAGCTGTTGAAGTACTAATATTTGTGCCATTTAATGTCCATTGGTAAGTTAATCCGGTTCCTGTATTTGCATTTAAAACCACACTACCTCCTTGGCAAAATGTTGTTGTGGTTGCAGGGGTAATTGATGCAGTTGGAATTGCATTGACTGTTACTGTTGTATTTGCTGATGTGGCTGAACAAGCAGCAGCACTTGATACAATAACTGCATAATTTCCTGAAGTTGTTGCTGTATATGAAGCGGCTGTTGAACTGCTAATATTTGTTCCATTTAATGTCCATTGGTAGCTTAAACCAGTTCCTGTATTTGCATTTAAAACTACATTGCCTCCTTGGCAAAATGTTGTTGCTGTTGCAGGGGTTATGATTGCCGTTGGAATTGGATTGACAGTTACTGTTGTATTGGATGATGTAGCTGAACAAGCAGCAGCATTTGATACAATAACTGCATAATTTCCTGAATTTGTTACTGTATATGAAGCAGCTGTTGAACCGCTAAGATTTGTTCCATTTAATGTCCATTGGTAAGTTAAACCGGTTCCTGTATTTGCATTTAAAACTACATTAGCTCCTTGGCAAAATGTAGTTGTTGTTGCAGGTGTAATTATTGCTGTTGGAATTGCATTTACTGTTACTGTTGTGGCAGTTGATGTCACTGAACAAGCAGCAGCACTTGACACGATAACTGCATAATTTCCTGAAGTTGTTGCTGTATAAGAAGCTGCCGTTGATCCACTAATGTTTGTTCCATTTAAAGTCCATTGATAAGTTAATCCGGTTCCTGTATTTGCATTTAAAACCACATTGCCTCCTTGGCAAAATGTTGTTGCTGTTGCAGGGGTAATTGTTGCTGTTGG
>CANGGG010000028.1 GCA_947453415.1 Bacteroidota bacterium
TATTCCATTTTTGGTTTTTACATGACTTATGCTTGCATGTTTTTTTAAAACTTCTTCAATACATCGAAGCTTAAATTCATAATTGTATTTTACTTTTCTTTCCATAAAAATGCCCCCAAATAGTGTCTAACTTTTTGGGGGCAGTTCAAACGAGCAGCTTTTTTTATATTTACATCTACTGAAACTACTGAAAATAGATTGAAAAAGCATAATGAAAGTATTTATGGTAAAAATAGTTTTACAAGTACAGTAAATGATTGGTCTGTAGTATTAGATTTAGAAGTTGATTCCATTGAAATTGCAAGAAAAATGGAAAGTTATATTAAGAAAATGAAAAGCAGAAAGTTCATTGAAAAAATTGTCTTTGATGATGACGAAAGAAATGTTTTTATAAATAAATTTCTAAACCATTGAAGGTGCCTGGTTCTCCCGATGCATCGGGACCAGGTGGGCCCACGTTATAAAAACCATTGAAGGTGCCTGGTTCTCCCGATGCATCGGGACCAGGTGTTCTACCAAAGCTACTTCAATAATGAGGTAGCTTTTTTGTTTCTATGAGTTAAAAGTTTTTGTATCCACTCATGTTGTGTTTTATTAGTTGAATTTAGGAATTAAAATTACAAAATTTGACTGCAAACTCGCTGTATAATCAACTGGCCTATGCGCTTATTGATACTTGATTGGTTTTGTAAATAAAATTCAAACTCTTCTGAAGTAAATAAACCAATGGTTAATCCTATTAATTGTTGTTTGATTACTTGTTCCGCCAACCTAGTTTCTATTATTTTTATGATTTCTTCTTTGCTTTTATCTAAAATAAATTTTGCCAAATGTTTATTTGTTAGTTTTAAAATTAGTTCGTTTTGGAGTTTTAAAATTGGGCGTAAAGTTAAATTCTGAAAGCTTTCTTCAGACAAACTAGTTTTAGTATTGTCTGTAATTATTTCAGGACGTAATTTCAATATGTTTTCATTTCTAGTCATCTATTTGAATAACCCTCAAATTAAAAAAGTGTTTTAAAATTCATCTTATTGATTTTTTTGACAAAAAAAAACTTGCCATTTCTGACAAGTCTTTTTTTGTTAATTTATTTTAGGAGTTATTTATAAAACTCCAATTTCAGCTAATACACTGTTCATATTGCGAACAGCATCTGCACTTTTGTTAAATGATTCTTGCTCCTCAGCAGTTAATTTATAATCAACTATACTTTCCCAACCGTTTTTACCAATAACAACTGGAACACCTAAGCAAATATCTTTTTGCCCATATTCGCCATCTAAAGCTACGCAACAAGGCATTACACGTTTTTGATCACGAACAATGCTTTCTACTAAAAAAGCACTTGCAGCACCTGGCGCATACCAAGCCGAAGTTCCTAATAATTTGGTTAAAGTAGCTCCACCAACCATAGTTGCATCGCTAATTTCTTTTAATTGCTCCGCACTTAAAGTATTAGAAACGGGTACACCATTTAAAGTAGCCAAACGAGTCAAAGGAATCATCGTTGTATCGCCATGACCACCAATTACTGTTCCCTGAATGTCGGCAGTTGGTTGGTTTAATGCCATTCCCAAATAACCTTTAAAACGTGCACTATCTAATAATCCGCCCATTCCTATAATTCTGTTTTTAGGCAAACCAGTTGCTCTTAAAGCCAAGTATGTCATGGTATCCATTGGGTTAGAAACTACCACTATAATTGCATTTGGTGAATGCTTTAACACGTTTTCTGCTACAGTTTTTACAATGTTTGCATTCGTTCCTATTAATTCCTCACGCGTCATTCCTGGTTTACGAGGAATACCTGAGGTGATAACTACTACATCAGAATTAGCAGTTTTGCTATAATCATTTGTAGTTCCGCTAACGCGAGTTTTCATGCCTAATAAAGATGTTGTTTGGTAAATATCAAGTGCTTTACCTTCGGCAAATCCTTCTTTTACATCTAATAAAACTACTTCATCGGCCAATTGGCGATAAGCAATAACATCGGCTGTGGTTGCTCCCACTGCACCTGCTCCAATAACTGATACTTTTGTCATTTTTGTATTTATAATTAATTTTTTAGAAAACTAAAACTGTTTGAAATTGAAGTGCGAAATTAAATGTAATGCACACCAATAAAAATGATTGTTTGCAGTTTTCAATTTGATAGTTCATACATGATTGCCAATCAACTTTAAATAAAGCCTAAAAATAACTGTATTCGTATACATTATTATTTTTTATTTTTCCTTTATTGTTTATTGATTGATAGCTTTCTATAAGTCCTTTAGCGTTATAAGCATAATGGTATGCTCTTTTCAGTTTTCCCTTGTAATAATATTGGTAATTGATTGTTTTTCCATCATTATATTCTGAAACATAACGTTTAATTTCTTGGTCTTTCTGGTTATAATAAAGTTGTTCAAGCGGGAAACTGTCTTTTGAATATTTTACTATTCTTCTTGAAGAATGTCCTTTGTTATCGTGTCCTTCAAAAATTTCTACAAAAGTACTATCAGAATTATATGTTCTTTTTTTACATATATTTTGTTGTGTAACTTTTTTTGTAACCTCACCAGTAGGTTCACAAGCATAACTATAAATTTTTTTCAACTTATTTTTGTTATTGTAATAACGTGTTTCTTTTATACTGCCGTTGTCATAATAATAAAATTCGTTTCTGAAATATTGTTTGCCTTTTTTATTCAAACTAGTTGATGAGGCCAGCTTATTTTTATCGTTATAAGTATATTTAAAAGTCCAATATTTTTCATGTTTGTTATTAAAATACTGCAGTTCAATAATTTTTTTATTATCGTTAAATATGTATATTGAACTAAATGTATCTTTTCTATAAGCCGTCTCCATGCTGTCGTACCTTGCCGTATCAATTAAATGATAGGTTCTGGTTAAATAAATTTTACCTTTTTTATTGTATTTTTTGTAAAAATAACCAACGCCATTTTTATCAATTTTATAAATTTCTTGGGTGTTTAATTGATTAGTTTTTGAATGAATAAATTTTGTTGTTACTTCTTTTACGCCTTGATTTTTATAGTCATTATTTGCATATAATAATCCTATATTATTTTCATAATTATAATTATTACTGAAGTCAAATGACGAGTTCCACTGCGCTTTTGAAATATTATTTATAAATAAAAAAAGTATAAAAATAATAAGCTTTTTGCCTATGGTTTTATTTGAAATAGTCATAATTAAATGATTGGATTTTGGTATACGAAGGTATTACAATAATATTTTAAAAATAGTCAATAAAAAAACCGCCTTTTTAGGGGTGGTTTTTTTAAACTAGTAATTTAGTTAATTGTTAGTTATTGACTTTTGATATTTTAACAATTTTAGTGTTGTCGCTTTGCGATATTTTTACAAAATACATGCCAGCAGGTATTCTATCTAAATCAGTAATCATAAAGTTAGTATTACCAACCAAAGTAGTAATGGTTTGACTGTATACCGTTTTGCCATTTAAGTCATAAACTTCTAAGTGTGTTTCCTCATTTGTATTGGTAGAAACATTTACATGAATAGTTCCATTAAATGGATTTGGATATACTGATGCATCGAATCCTACTGCATCTTCAGTAGCCGAAATACTAATTACTTTGCTATAATTAATGGTACCATCAAAATCAACTTGACGTAAGCGATAGTATATAGTTTGTATTGCATTTTGTGTTGCAAAAGCAATGGCATCATTGTCATAAACCTGATACTGATTTACAGTATTGCTATTACCAGCACCTTTTACTTTTTCACCAATGGCAGTAAATGTTTTATTATTTGAACTAAGTTCAACAATAAAGTAATCGTTATTTACCTCACTAGCAGTTACCCAATTTAATTCAGCTTTTTCGTTTACACGTTTACCATTAAATGTAATAAGTTCTACTGGCAATGTACCAGCACTACCCACACCAAATGCACTGAATGAAGTAATACCTGAGCGAGTTTGTGTATAAGGATTTGAACCAGAAGCCGCGCCTGCAACATTGCTCATCCAAATAGTTCCATTGTGGTAAGCTAAATAAGAGTTAGTACGTGCAAATCCAGATAATTCATCTGCAGCATTCCATTGTAAAGTAATATTTGCGTTACTTCCACCTGCCACTGATTCATTTATAATCCATGATTTGCCAACTGCATTTGCAATTATTTTAGCACCTGTAGGAGTAGATCCCGAATAAGTAGTAGTCACACTATCAATTACCCTAACTGTAAAGTTATCGGTTGTACCTGAATTGGCAAATACGATTCGATTAAATGATGCATTCCCAACTGGAATAGAAACGTTACCAGTTTTACCAGTTGAACCTATTCCGTTTATAATGGCCGAACCTGTTCCATTAGTTTTAATATAACTTGTGGTAGAACCTGTATTTGCATATGCAGTAGATCCCAACGTTAAGTTGTTATTTGCCAATGAAACAATACCATTTGTTAAAACCAAAGAATCATTTAAAGTAACAGCACCACCCAATGTTAAACCTGCTGCGTTGTTCACTTGAACTTTAGCATAAGTACCTGTAGGAATAGTTTGAGCCGCACTTCCTGTAAATATTAATTTACCATTTGAATTGGTAAATGAACCATTATTAGTAATATTTCCAAATACGCTTAATTGCGATGCAGCAACATTTAATGTTAAGCTAGCAGCACTTTGAATGGCAATGTTATTGGCTTGTTGTGCATCAACTATTACTGGCATATTTGCCGATCCAGTTGGTATGGTAACATTGGTGGTAGCAGTAGGAATTTGAGGGCAACTCCAATTGGCAGTATTGGCCCATGCATTGCTAGTATTACCAACCCAAGTTCCAGGGGTATTTACTGTTATTGCAACTGCACTTGATGTATCTACACAAACTGCACTTGCTACTCTTCGGAACCAAGTGTTTTGTAACAATGAACTTGGTGCATAACCAGCATTAGTATTTATACCAGAAGCATTTGCAAATCCGGCAGTAGCACTTGTGTTACTACTTTGCCAAGTGTATTGATAGGTTGTGCTTGAATCAATCATAATTCTATCCAAATAAAGTGAAGTTCCATAACCAGAATACATTTCAAACCTTACTTGAGTAGTTCCAACCGGTAATGCTACTTTTTTATTGCACCATTGCGCAGCAGAAGGAGTGAAAAGTCCAGTTAAAATGGCAGTAGTAATACCATTAATGGTATCAATGGTTGAATTAGAACCCCAAGATATTAATTGAGTAAATCCTGATCCATTAGAAGTTAGAATTCTTAATGAATCGACATAACCTGCACCATAATAGGCATGTGCCACATCAAATCTTAAACTATCACCAGCACTTGTTGGATTTATAATACGTGTATCTAAATCAGCTATATTAGTTGCAGAAATTGAATAGTTATTAGCATAAATAGCACCAGCAGTTCCTGTTCTACCATAACTATTAACAGTTGAACTTAAAACAGCTAACGAAGCTGAATTAGATGATATAGTAAAATTAGGTGATAATGCACCTCCATTAAATTCCTCAGTAAATCTGTTAAATGTAGCAACTGCTCCGCCTGTTGGAGTTGAACCAGTTAATGCAGCAGGCGATGAACCAACACAGATCAATGATGCACCAGCAATGGTATTGTTTGCAAGTGTAGCAGCAGGGGTAAGTTTAATGGCATTGCTCGAATCTACACAAGTTCCAGAAGTTGTTACACGTCTGAACCAAACATTTGAGGTAATAGCACCTGAGGTATAATTTGCAGTTGTAGAAGTTCCCGTTGCATTTGAAAATCCAATATTTGAACCAGAAGTACTAGCTTGCCATTGGTAAGTATAAACACCACTTCCACCAGTTACTGTTCCACCTGTAAGGGATGCAGTTAATCCATTACAAATTGTTTGCGTAGCTCCAGAAGTATTATTGGCAAGGGCAGGATTTACCGATACTGTAATAGCTGCCGATGTATCAGCACAAGCACCACTGTTTATTACTCTTCTAAAATAGGCATTTGCAGTAAGCGCACTCGAAGTATAATTAATGGCATTATTAGTTAATGGCGCTGCGCTAAATCCAGCTATTGAACTGGTATTGCTTCTTTGCCAAATATAAGAATATGTTCCATTTCCACCTGCAGGTGTGCTACCAGTTAAAGTGGTAGGCACCATACCCGAACAAATGGTTTGGGTTCCAGAAGCTGTATTACTTGTTATGATTGGATTAACTGTAACAGCAATAGCAGCGCTTGAATCTACACATGCACCAGAAGTTAAAATTCTTCTATACCAAGTAGAAGCAGTTAACGAACCAGCATTATATCCTATTAAGTTATTAGTTCCAGAGGCAGCAGCAAATCCAGTAGATGAACTGGTGTTGCTACTTTGCCATAAGTAAGTAAAAGTTCCTGTTCCACCTGTAGGTGTAGAGCCTGTTAATGCACTTGTAGCTGAACCAGAGCAAATGCTTTGAACACCTGTAGCAATGTTATTAGCTATAGTAGGATTCACAGAAACTTGAATAGCACTTGAAGTATCTACGCAAGTTGCACTTACTATTCTTCTAAACCAAGTATTGGTGGTAATTGCCGCAGGAGAATAATTAATATTATTGTTAGTTCCTGTAGCTGCTGTAAAACCAGTTGTAGCACTGGTAGTACTTTTTTGCCATGTATAAACATAAGGAACAACTGAATCAATAATTATTCTATCAATATAAAGTGAAGTTCCATATCCTGAATAGAATTCAAATCTGATTTGTGTAGTTCCAATTGGCAATGCTAATTTTTTATTACACCATTGTGAAGCTGAAGGAGTAAAGTAACCATTTAAAATAGCAGTAGTAATACCATTTATAGTATCTATTGTTGATTTAGAACCCCAAACTGCTAATCTATTAGTAAATCCAGATCCTGTAGATGTTAGAATTCTTAATGAATCAATAAAGCCCACACCTAAATAAGCATGAGCCACATCAAATCTTAAACTATCACCTAAAACTGAAGGTGAAATCACACGTGAATCAATATCAGTATAATTACCAGCAGTAACATTGTAATTATCGGCAAAAATTGCACCAGTTGTTCCTGTTCTACCATAGCTGTTAATAGCTGAGTTGAATTTAGCTAATGTTCCAACATTTGCTGTCATTGTAAAATTATTTGAAAGTAATCCAGCATTGAAATTTTCTGACATTTTTATTAATCCATTTGGCTTACCATCTAAAGCATATGAACCGTTTAATGTAGCTGGAACCGATCCTGAACAAATAGTTTGAACTCCAGTTGCAATATTATTAGTTAATGGAGAAACTGCAGTAATTGCAATAGCAATACTTGAATCTGCTGCACAAGCACCAGATGCAACCACCCTACGGTACCAAGTATTTACTGAAATAGCACCCGGAATATATCCACTTGTATTATTTGTTCCACTTGCAGAGGCATATCCGCTAGTAGCATTCAACGTGCTACTTTGCCATAAATAAGTATAGATAGTTCCATTTCCACCTGTTGGTGTGGTTCCTGTTAATGCAGCAGGAGTAGAACCAGGACAAACAGCGGAATTTCCACTAGTAACATTATTTGCAACTGGAATGTTTACTGTTAAGCTAGCACTATTTGAAGTTGATGATAAAACAGCGGTAACAATACATTGATACAAATAACCATTCATGGTAGTATTAGCACCAGTAATATTTAATGTAGCAGTAGTGGTATTTGAATAAACACCAGTATTGGTTAAGTTAACAAAACCAACACCAGTATTTACTTGCCATTGGTACGTTAAACCTACACCTACAGCAACAACGGCATAGGAAGCGTTTGCAGCACTACACACAGTGGTATTGATTGGCTGAGTAGTAATGGCAGGTGCAGTATTTACAGTTAAAGTGGCGGTATTTGAATTAGCCACTGGCAAACAAGTTCCTGTTACTACACAACGGTATGTATAAGTATTCATTCCTATAAGTGCTGCAGTAATATTTAAAGTAGCAGTAGTAGCATTTGAATATACACCGGTATTTGTTACATTTACAAAACCAGTTCCAGTATTTACTTGCCATTGGTAAGTTATACCAGTTCCGGTTGCAGCTATTGTAAATGAAGTATTAGAACCACTACCAACTGTTGCGTTTGAAGGTTGTGCGGTAATTGTAGGAGCATTAATGATTGAAATTTGTTGGGTTAATGAAGTATCAGCGGCACACATACCAGTTGCAACTCTACGGTACCAAGTGTTTTGTGTCAAAGCTGCCGGTGTATAGTTAGTAGCATTGTTTGTACCTGAAGCCGATGCGAATCCTGAAGTGGCACTAGTTGTGCTACTTTGCCAATTGTAAGTATAAGCAATACTTGAATCCACTACCACTTTGTCAATGAATATATTATTTCCATAGTTTGTTTTAAAATCAAAACGAACTTGAATAGTACCAACTGGTAATGCTAAAGCTTTGGTAAACCAATCGCCTGCAGCAGGAGTAATATAGCCTGATGACGAAGCTGCTAATGTAGTAATTCCTCCTGAGCTTGTATTAGCTGTTTGAGCAATTACCCATGATGCTAATGGGGCAAATCCTGAACCATTGTTTGCCAAAACAAAAACTGAATCGTAAGAACCAGGATAACTTTTTGAAGCAATATCAAAACGAAGAGAGTCCGATGCATTGGTTGCTCCAAAAGTTTTAGTAGCAAATTGTGCATTTCCAGCAGATATGTCATAAAAATTAGCCATCCAAGCACCAGTAGTACCAGTTCTTGAGTAACTATTTACACCAGTGCTAGCAACTAATAAACTTGATGCATTTGTTAATGTCCAATTGGTTGGAACAACTCCTCCATTAAAATCTTCATTTATTTTAGTTAAACCAGTTGGCATGCTACCTGTAGGCGTTGAACCGGTAATTACTGTTGGAATTGTACCCGAACAAATGGTTTGAGTACCTGTAATGGTATTTGATAATAATGGAGTATAAACTCCAATGGCAACAGCAATTCCAGTATCAACAGCACATACACCTGAGGCAACTATCCTGCGATACCAAGTATTCACTGATAATGCTCCTGGGCTATATGAACTATTATTATTTGTACCTGCAGCAGCTCCATATCCAGCAGAAGCGCTGGTGGTGCTACTTTGCCATAAGTATGTATAAGATGTTCCATTTCCTCCTGTTGGGGTACTTCCTGTTATGGTGTTTGGCACATTACCAGCACAAACATTGCCAGCACCACTAACCGTATTATTTGCCACCAATTGATTGATAGAAATGGCAACTGCCACTGATGTATCTCTATTGTTACCAGATATTACTAATCTTCTGAACCAGGTATTTGCACTTAACGCAGCAGGTGAATAATTTACACCATTATTAGTTCCAGCTGATACCGCAAAACCTGAAGTGGCATCAGTAGTTGATGTTAACCAAGTATAAGTAAAATTACCGGTTCCACCTGAAGGATTAGATCCTGTAATGGCAGTTGGAATACTTCCAGCGCAAATAGTTTGTGTACCAGTTAATGAATTTCCTGTAATTACCGGATAGTCTAATGAATTACTTGCATTTCCACCAATATAAAATGAAGAGGCAATGGTAGATTCACTAAAGCCTGTTCTTGTTAAAACTGGATCTAAAATAGAACCAGAATTTACTCCTGGAAGTCCTGCAGCAGCAGCAGCCACTCCAGTTATTCTCAAGTCGTTTACATTGGTAATATTTGAACTACTTAAACCAGAAGCTTGAACTTGCATGTTTAAAAATGCGCCACCACCTGCGGTTAAACCTGAAGTAGTAATGTTCCAACTAGAATTTGATCTTCTATCAATGGTAGCCGTTCCGTCTACAAATGAAGTTAAAGCAGTAGCTCCAGCAACATTAGCGTGTGAAACTGTAATAGAACCACCAATGGTTGGATTTAAAGTACTTGTTAAAGTAAGAACCCTATTTAAATTGATAGGTGTATTTGGTAAACCAATTGGGAAAGTTCCAACAGTTCCTGAAATAGCTGTAGCAGCATTAAACCATCTTTTAAAGCTACCAGTAGTCATGATTAAATTATTATTTCCAGTAAACGTTCCTGTTAAAGTTCCAGGCTTAATTGCACTTCCTCCTAAAACTATATTATTACTTCCTAAATTTAAATAAGAAGCAGTTCCTCCAAATGTTAAAGCACTACTGATAGTACCCAATGGTTGGTCAATAGTTATTGGACTGCTTAAACCGCTCATGGTTACACCTTGAGTTGTGTAGCTGTTTATATTTATGTTTGAGAAGCAAGGGCTACAAGTAGCTAATGTATCATTTAAAAAAGTTCCAGTTCCACTTACTACTTGGTTATTCAATGTTTGCGTTGAAGCATTTAACCTGAATCCTAAAGTAGTATTTGAGCCAATTACTAATTTTCCATTATTTATAATATTTCCACCCACATTAATACCACCTGTTAATGCAGTTGCAGCACCTATTGTTCTCAAATCACAACCAGTATTAATGGTTAAATTATTTCCAATATCTAATGAATTAACAGTTGAAGTAGCCACCGACACATGTCTGTTGGTTCCTAATCCATTAATGATCACATTATCTAAAGTTATACGACCAGTAGCTGTTGCAGTTGTGGTACTAACACCAAAACCTAAGTTTGCCACTGTAGTTCCAACTGTTGCTACCGCACCCGACATAATTGTACTTACGCCATCACCAAATTGTAAAGTATGGTTAGTCCAGTTGGTACTAGTACTTGCGTTATAATTGAAAGCTAAACCAGTAGGACCAAAATGAGGATTTACTATAATCATGGTTCCACCAGTAACAATATGCGTAATTCCTGTGAACTGAACAATATTAGTAGCTGAAGCCACACTTCCAGCTGCAGAACCGTTATTACCATTTACGGTTATGGTTCCACCACTTTGTTGCCATGTACCTGCCGAATAATTGATATTTCCATTTACATTTAAATTACCACCTGCAATATTGGTGGTTCCTGCTGATGTAAACGTTCTATTGTTTACCAATGGTTGGCTAATGTTTAAAGTTCCTGATAATAAATTTAAATTACCCGAACTGTTATATCCATTTGCTGTTCCAGCAATGGTAGCAAGAACATTAACTGTTCCACCATTGATATTGATAACCGCAGCAGAAGCCGTAGTTAATATATTATTTACTGTTAAGGTATTGGCATTTACAATTAAGCCGCCAAAACCATTTAAAGTTAAATCTCTTGTTGCACCATTTGCGTCTAATGTAACATAATGATTGGCATTGATAGTTACGTTATCATTAGCAGTTGGAACTGTTCCCGTACTCCAAATTGTTGGATCACTCCAGTTTCCACCGGCAACTGTAAAAATGTTTCCAACATAATTTGCCGAAGCAGATGATACGTATAATCCTGAGCTATTTGTTAAATCGGCCAATGACATTAATGTTCTAATTAAATTAGGTGAGGCCTGTGTACCAGTTGTAGTACCAATGGTTCCACTTAAAATACCAGTACTGCTCGATAAAGTGGTAGATGCTAAAACTACAGGGAATAAAATTCCGTTTGCAACTGCATTTACGCCAAAAGTACCAGCTGAAGTAATTCCAGTATTTGCTACATTCCAATAAGAATTTGAACGGGTATCTATACCAGTTACAGTTCCATCAGTATATGCAGTAATAGCAGTAGTTCCAGCCACTGGAGTGTGACTCACTGCAAATGTTCCACCTGTAGTTAAAGCCGCAGTGCTTGAGAATGCATAAAAATCTCTTCTTAAAACAGTTCCATTTACCAAAATTCCTAATGGGAATTGTGCACCAATAACTGCTGTTGTTGGTGCTGCAGTTGCAGAATACCATCTGGCAAATTTACCCCCAGTAGTATGAATAATAATACCTGTAGCAGATGCCAAAGTTCCTGGTAATAAAGCGGAAGTTCCTAGTGTTAGTGTATTTGAACCAATATTTAATGGACCAGCACCAGCTAAAGATAATGAACCTGAAACAGTTGCATTTCCACCAATGATTAAATTACCTACGCTAAGAACGATACCTGTTAAACTTGAATTTGAACAGCTTAAGTTATTGATATTAGAAAGAATCGTTCCTAAAGTATCTACTTTAAACACACCAGTACCTGATACATTTTGTTGAACAGTTCCTTGTAATGTTAAAGTATTGTTGATGGCAGATGTTAATATACCATTATTGATTAAATTTCCAGTAAGTGCTAAATTACTTGCCGTTGTAGTATTGGCAGTACTTCTAAATTCACTTCCTGTATTGATTGTTAATGACGTAGCTAATAATGTAGTCCCATTGATACTTACAATTCTACTTCCTGAATTACCATTTGCCACTACATTACCTAAATTAGTAGAAACACTAGAAATTCCAAAACCAGTACTTTGATTAGAAGCAGGAGCAGTAACTGCTATAAATGCAGTATTTCCATCTGTACTTATACCATCACCAAAACGAAGCACATTGTTTGTCCATGCATTGGTAGCTGCAGTATTGCTAAATGCCAATGCAGAACCAATAAATGGAGGATCTACAATGGTAATTGTTCCACCTGTTACGGTTTGAACTCCTGTTAAACTAGCTATTATAGTTCCAAATGGTACACTTGTTAAAGCAGAATTGTTGTTTCCATCAATATTAAAGTTTCCACTAACCATATTGAATGCCGTACCACCATGAATAAAGTTACCATTTAAATTACAAGTACCCGCATTAATGCTTAAAGTTCCTAAATTATTTAAAGTAGCCATACCTCCACCAATTGGACCTATATTGATAGTACCTGCATTTAAAGTTAGTGTAGCGCCTGATTGATTGATTATTCCTAATCCTAAAACATTTGAATTGTTTATGCTAAGAGTAGAACCACCCACCAGCACAGTACCAAAATTTATTAATTGACCAGCAATGCTTAAGTTATTGCTATTAGCAATTAAAGTTCCACCACTATTGATAGTTAAATTATTACATAAGTTATTGGTTGCTGAACCCACTACAACTGCGTATGGAGGAGGAATTTGAACGTTATCGGCTGCAGTAGGAACGCTTCCAGCACTCCAAGTAGCAGCATTGTTCCAGTCACCATTATTGATTGCAACAAAATTACCACCTATATTACTTGTTCCTTGAACTCCACCATAATAACTTACGTTGGAAATATCTGCTACTACCAAACCATTTCTGTTAAAATCTGGTGCAGTTAAGTTAGCTAAGAAATTTGTTCCTGCCGAATAAGTTCCAGTAGCAGCACCAGTACTTAACATTAAAGTAGTATTAGCCACATTGGCTGCAAGCGTTGAAATTCCTGCATTTTCACCAATTGTTCTAAGTGAAATATTTCCTGTGCCCAATATAATTCCTGTATTGTTAAAGTTCCAATAAGTATTGGTTCTATTTGTTACATTTAGTAAAGTACCATCATTAAATGATAATACATTAGAATTTCCATTCACTGGATAAGGTGTAACAGTTATTGAACCTCCAGCAGTTAAAGTTCCTGAATTACTAGAGAAAACAAAAGCATCTCTGCGTTCTACGGTATTGTTTAAAGTATTGAATTTTCCAAAAGGAAAATGACCAGTATTTCCTGTAGCAACCGAAGTTGGTAAAGCACCAATTGGATATACACGGGTAAATGAACCACCTGTACTTGTTAGTATTTGTGAACCCGCGGTATGCGTTAATGCTCCAGACACTGAACCACCAACATTTCCTAATATAAAATTATTGCTACCCAAATCTAATTGGCCAGTTGTTAAAGTTAGTGTTCCACTAACGCTTAAATTGTTTACATTTATAATTCCACGATATGCACTGTTTCCAGATGCTAATGTTAAATTAACAAAACTTGCCGTAGCCGCTGTAGTAGCATTTTGAAAAACTCCTGTTCCTGAAATGGTAACGTTACCTAATGGTAAAGCAGTAGTTGTTATACCTAAACTTAATGCGGTAGTACTACTTTGTGTTAAAATTCCATTATTTACAATGGCACCACCAACTTGAAAAACACAAGAATTAGCATGCCTGAATTCAGATCCGCTATTAATGGTTAAAGTTCCTTTTATATGCAAGCCATAAGCTGTAGAATTATACAAACTTGTTTCCATATGTCTGTTTAAAGTTGATCCACCATTTACAGTTAAATTATTTATTGGAGTACATGAAGAATAATAAGTTTCTCCTCTAAAAGGATTTCCATTGGTAGCAGTACTTATTCCATCTCCCATAATAAATGTATGTGTGCCTGTAAATATCCAATTTGTACTTGTACCAATATGAATACTACTTGCAGCAGATGAACTCACAAAAGGAGGATCTACAATGGTTATAGTACCTGCAGTATACTGACTTGCAGTATTAGATGATAAAAATGAATGACCAGTAGCAGAAGCAGCAGCAGTAAATGGTCCACCAATTGGACCTAACGGATACACATTCATTGTTCCAGCATTTTGATTAATAATACCTGGAAAATTCGCAGAACCATACACATTGATAGTACCACCCCAAATATTAAACATTGCACTAGCGGGAATACTAATTTGCTTGCTACAATCTGTTGTACTACCAACGGTAAATGTACCGCCAGTAATATTGGTAACAGTCCATGCAGTTGCAATATATCCTCCAGCTAAAGCATCACCGGTTACTGTTAAAGTTCCTGCTGATACATTTATTATACCATAAGTTTCTCTATTGTTGGTTAAACCATTTACGTATAAATTTCTTGTAATGGTTAAAGTATTTCCATCTACATTTAAGGTTCCACCTGGTTGAACTACTAATAAATTAGCAACACAAGCAGCACCTACTGAAGTGGAAATAGTTACACCCAATGGAATAATTACGTTATCGGTAATTACAGGAACTGATCCTGAACTCCAGTTGGCAGCTGTATTCCAATTTCCATTGGCAATGGCAGTATTAATTGATTGCGCATTGGCAGTTGGTGTTCCAATATATATAGGATTAGTGGTTAAAGCTGCAAACGAAGGTATAGCCGTTCTGATAGCTTGCGGATTTAAAATCATGTTACTAGTTAATGTTCCAGAACCTGCAGCAAATGTTCCTGCCAAGGCAGCACCGCTTGCATCTGTAATGGTATTATTGGCAGCAGAAGTTAATCCCAATAAAGCGCCATCGCCTCTTAAGGCAACGGCTATGGTTCCCGTACCTAATGTTAAACCATTTCCAACAGAAAATACCCAATTTGAATTGGTACGCGTATCCATTGACACTGCATTTTCGGTATAAGAAGTCATGGCACTTAAACCTTGAATATTTGCATGACGAACACTAATTGTTCCAGCAGCACTTAACGCGTTGGTAGCACTTAAATACACCCATGCATGTCGTACATCTGTTAATCCACCCAATGGAAACTGCGAAGCAGCTGCCAAACTAGTTGGAGCAGCGGTGGTATTGTACCACCTGGTAAATTTACCAGTAGCTCCACAAATAATATTTCCTGAGGTGTAAGTTAAAGTACCAATATTTGTTAAACCAGAACCTAGCGTTAAGTTATTATTACCAATACTTAAATTACCTAAAGTCATGGTTAAACCGGCAACTAAGGTTAAATTTCTATCAATGGTTAATCCTTTATGACTTGCTACTGTTAAAGCAAATAATGTATTGGTATTAGCTGAAATTTCATTGGATGCACCTAATACATAAGGAGTGCTACAAGTTAAATAATTGTATTGCGTAGCATAGGAAGTATTGTCGAAAGTAGGAACAGAGGCAAAACGTCCTGGTGCTACTGTTTGTCCAAAACCACCTAATTGTACAAGCGGCAATGAACCAGGGCGTCCAATGACTAATTTGCCATTATGGGTTAAAGTTCCGGTTGATAATACTACGTTATTTACTACTATATTATTAGTTTGGTTAAAAATTACATTATTGCTCGAAGAATTAAAACTTAAAGCTGGAGCTAAAGTAATTTGTAAAATATTAGGAAAGGTTCCTGTACCGCTTACCGTTTGAGTTCCTGTAGAATCGATGAATTGTAAAACACCAGTTACACCAGTGGAATTGGGCTCCACTCCCGAAATAATTCCGTTATTGGTTAAATCGCCATAAAGTGCTAGTGTTCCCGAAGCACCAGCCGATCCCAACATTAAATAAGAATTGGCATTTACTGTTACATTGTTATAAATTAAATTTGGACCAGCTCCTAATCTACAAATACGGGTATTGCTGATATCCATTCTAGCATTGATGACTAAATTCCAAATTGGAGCGGTAATATTCAGTAAAAAACCTGTTGAGTTATTTACCGGACCACTTCCACTTCCAGAAATGCCATCTCCTATTTGTAATGTTCCACCTCTAATATTTTTTTGACCACCAGTAATAATATTTACCGTTGCAGTTGTAGTTAATGCGGCAGCAGGATCCACAATGGTAACTGTACCTCCGCTCCAATTTACAGAAGTACTTGCATTGATAGTAAATACAGTACTTCCAGAGGATAAAATATTAGCAGACTGAGCATCTACGTTTATATTTCCTGCAGTCATGTTAAAAAATACTGCTGGAGACGATGTAAATGCCATTGCACCATACATGTTTAATGTACCGCCATTCATTTCTAACCTAGAACCAAAAGTTGTACTAATCCCATTGAATAGAACAGCAGAGGTATTGAAGTTCATGGTATTATTTCCACTTCCATAATTAAAAGTTCCATTGTCTATTCTTAATTCTCCTAAAATAGTAGGAGAACCAGCTCCAATTAATGTTCCTGCATTCATTTGCCCAACGGAGCAAGCAGCATTGTTTAACCATAATCTTCCTCCGGTGTTACAAATGGTTTGAGAGCCGTTATATGGAGTTAGCACTGATGCGCTACTTACCCTAAAAGTACCAGCATTAATGGTTAATCTATTGGTACTGGTAGTTGGTGTATTAATGGTAATTATTCTTGTTACATCTAACTGATTATTTAACAAAGGATTTGGGAAAATGCCTTTGTTAACTACTATGGCAAAGAAATTACAAGTAGCACCAGTTCCTGAAATGCTCCCATTTCCTTGTCCTGCAAATGTGGTAATTACACCAGCTCCAGATGTTGGAGAAGTTACTGAACTTAAATTAAAAGTTCCATTTACTATTAAATTTCCACTGGCACCAGTATTGGCAAAACCGCCAATAATTAAATTATGAGTTTGAATGCTGCTAATTCCTGCATTAAATATGGCACCGGCAGATACCGTTACATTTCCATTTACAAACAAAGTTGCAGATGAAGTAGAAGAGTAACTCAATGTACCACTTACGCCAGCACCTACTGTTAAATTATTACAAGTAGCTGTTAAAACATCTATGATTACAGTAGCACCATTTGCAATGGTTACATTGTTATTAATGTTTGGAACTATACCACCAACCCATGTGGTGGCTGAACTCCAAAGTCCTCCTCCAACGGTAGAAGTAATAACAGTTGCAGCGGTTGAAGCTTGAGTTCCTGTTAGATTAGTACTATTTCCACCTTCACTTACTGCTACTACTCTGTATTGGTAAGTAATACCAGGATTTAATAATGATTGAGTAAAAGTATTTACATTTTGAGGAACTAGTGTAATATAGTTAAAAGTAGCACCGTTATCGTCAGAACGATAAATAGCAAAACCAACTTCGTTTGCTGAATTATCAACCCAATTTAAAGTCATGCTGGTATTACTAATTCCACTAAAAGTTAATAAAGTGGGCGCGGCAGGAACTGCCGGAGCATACCTAAAATAACGACCTGCTGATAATCCTGCAATGGGTCCAGCTGCTTGCTGTGAAACCACTGCATTATTTACAAATGAAGGATTAAAAGTATTGGTATAAGTAGACAAGTTATTTACACTTGCCAAACGATTATTTAAGTTATTGTTTACAGTAAATCCTATGGCAGCTTGATTAACTATTGCCGAAACACTACCTGGAGTAATGGCCATATTGCCATAAACGTATTCTACAATTCCTGAAGTTTCATAAAGCCTCATTTGAAAAGTCATATCTCCAGCACCATAATAACTTGAGTTTGTAATTAAACGCCATTCAAAAACAAAACATCTATTAGGAGCAGTTCCCACCAATTTGGTTCTTAAATTTCTGCCAATTCCTGGAGTAAAAGTATTGTTATTCCAAAAAGGTGCTAAAATAGGAGCTGTATTAGCTACCACTTGATTTAAATTTGGCGTTGCACTACTCACAGTAATTGGACCTAGGCCTACAGTTCCCCTTACTGTTGGTGTTAATTGAAAATAACGGGTTCCCATAAACCAAAAATCAAATCCAATATCCATGGTGGCCAATGTGGTAGAAGTACCTGGAATTGTTAAGTCGGGTTGGCTACTTAAGTCAATAGCATTGCTATTCATATCAAGTGCTAAATTCCCCGTGTTTCCCGTGCTAAAAGTATAATTATTACTTTGGGCAACTTGTGCAAATACATTCATGGTGAATGCAAAAAATAGCGCTGTAATAAACGCTACCAATCGGAGTTGTTTTGTTTTGTTGAAATTTTCCATTTTATTATTTATTTATTATTTTTTTGTATTGATACTTTTTTTTAAGAAAAATTGTAATGTTTGTTAGTATAAATTTAGCAATTTAAAAATTCATTTGAAAATGCTTTTTTACTTAAAAAAAGATTGATAGTTATTAGTTTTGATGCTTTGAAAATATTAAGTCTATAAAACTTGAAAAAGGATTTAAAAATGTTGTTTGGAATCGGAGTTATTGCATGTAAAAATTGCATATAATTAAAATGCACTTTCGATATAAAACACGCAAATGCCTTTGCTACTTGTTTTTTATAAAATTCAAGTGTTATTTTTTTGTTAATTATTTGACCAAAATTGAAAGTGAAATTAGTTGCCACATGCTTGCTAATTGGACTTCTTAAGGCATTTGTAATTAAAAAATAAAAGTAAAATATGTGTAAATTTTTATTCAATATGCTGTTTTTTGCAAATGCATATTCTAAAAAAATTCTTAATAAAAAAAATAAATTTAAAAAATATTTGGAATATTATAAAAAAAAACAGTGTATTAAAAACTAGTTTTATGAGCAAAATCAGACTGCGACATTCATTTTTGATAGGCAAAAAAATAATGTCTTTAATGTCTTTATAAATTAAATGCTGTCCAAATTTATTTTGAAATTAAAATCAAAAAATAGGATTGAAAATTGTAAAAAACAGGAAATTGAAAAAACAAATTGCGTTAATAAACGCAAATGAAATAGAATAGTTTAAGTTAAAAATAAAGGGATTATTTGACCGCTTTTTTAAATACAATAAAATGTATTTGAGGTATTACAACATTAAAATAAACAGCAAATTTAATTTGCGTTATATTATTTACCCCAAATCGCCTAATTGAGGGCGAATGATTACTTCTTCTACCACTGCATTATCCGATAAGTTATAAATATTCCAAATGGTATTGGCTATGTCCTCGGGTTTTATAAATCTTTCTGCTGGTAAATCAGTGCCTTCCCAACTATTAGTTAAGGTAGCACCAGGCAATATTGCAGTTACTTTTACATGGTGTTCCATCAATTCCTCGCGCAATACTTTAGTCATGCCAAGCATAGCAAATTTACTAATGCTATAACTACCACCATTTGGATATGCCATAATACTTGCCGTGCTGCAAATATTAAAAATATAACCTTGTTTATTGGCTTTCATGCTTGGAACTATTTCACGTGTTAAGTGATAAGCGCTGGCTAAATTAGTGTTAATTTGTTGCTCAAAAATTCCATCTTTTTCTTCTAAAATACTTCCTGGAATAAATACACCTGCATTATTAATTAACACATCAATAGTTTCAAATTCTAATAATACATCACTGGCAAAAGCTTGCAAAGCTATTTTGTCGCTTACATCTACCGAGGCTATTAAAAATCGTTGGTTTTCGTATGTATTCCAAAGATCCGCTTTAAAAGCATTTATTTCCTTTTCATTGCGCGCGCAGCCCGCAACATTAAAGCCATTTGCTGCAAACAATTCAGCCAATGAGCGACCAATTCCTTTTGTTATTCCTGTAATTAATACTGTTTTACTCACGCTCATATTTGTTTAATATTTGGCTATTTTAATATTGAAATTTTTGTTGCCTCCGGCAATATTTATTATATACATACCAGCACTTAATAATTCAGAATTGATGCTTGTTGAATTCTGCTGATTATTGAATTCCAACACCTGCTTTCCTTGTAAATTATAAACTGTAACTTGGTAATTTTCATTGCTAGGAACTTGTATAATCAAAGGCTCATTTGAACTAGCAAATCCTTGTGAATTGATGATCTTAATTAACGAAGCATCAAATACCTCATCAATAGAAACTGATGGTATAAACTTACGGTTGAAAAATGAGTTTTTTATGGTTGCATAATGGTATTTATTGTAAAGCAAACTATCAGCTTGAATAAACAATTTGGCAAACTCGGGTATTTTCATATTTGATTGCATCGAAGCCATGGCAGTAAGTAATAATGTAACTGTGGTATCCAAACCTATTTGCTCAGCAAAATCAGTAACTGCACCACTCCAAATGACAGATAAGCCATAGCGTTCCAATACAAAATCATCAACATAGTTTTTACTATTAAAAGTATTTCTTCCATTCCATGTTTGATTTCCGTCCCAATTAAAAACTTTGCGCCAATTATAATCGCTTAATTTCCTTGAATAAATTACTGCTAAAATATCGCTATTACCTTCGTCTATTCCTATTCTTTCCTCCCCATCTACAGTGTTTGGTGCTATATAAAAAGCTGTTGCATGGCCGTATTCATGCACTATCACATCGGCATCTTCTGCATCAGGAATACCCCCAATTCCAAGTATTAAATAAGGGTCTAAATCAGAAAATTCAAAACGAGAACCTTCGCCAAAATCACCTAATGCATCCACCCATAATTGGTTTTGAATATTGGTAAAACCTAAGCTTTGAATGTATTCTTGAAAATGTTTGATGTGATATAAAGCCATTTCTTGTTTAAAAATATCGGTATTTCTAGTAACTATTAAACTATCTTTATATTTGGTAGAAAAGGGTGCCACATTTGGCGCAAAAATATCTTTTATTAAAACGTATTTATTTTCAGCTAAATAATTCCCAGCACTGTCCATTTTTAAACTTAATAGCAAATCTTTCCTTTCGTTATTTAATGAAGGAGTATCTAATTTGTTATAGTTTAAATATGGTGCTACATACTCGCTTCTAGCGGTAGTAAGTGGATCAGGGTTAAATATTTTTACTAAAACATTGGTGTCGGTTTTACCTTTATTTAAGCTTTTAATATTTTCATAAATCAATTGATTATCTAACGTAAAAAGTTGCTCTTTATTGCCTAAAATATTTTTTTTGCATGCAGTTAATTTATTGCCATCAAAAGCCCAAAATTCATTATTTTGTATTGCATTAGTTGGAAGATTTTTGTTTCTTAAATCTACTAAATCATTGATAATATTTATAATTTCAGCTTGATTATTGATAGCTATTTTTATGTTCGATTGATAAATTTCTGAACCAATATATGTTTGTATAAACTGGTAATGTGTTCCCACTAAACTTTGGTATGTATTGGTCAATTTTAAATCACAATTTTCAATTTGTAATTCCTTTGTATTGTCTAGTAAATATTGCTTTGCAATGCTACTTAAATCTATGTTTGTTTTAGCCAAAGAAGTTGAATTATTTAAGCTAATTCTTTTTACTGGAATAAAAACTTTGGCCGATTTATTACCTAAATATTTAGCAAAATTTGTTTGCTGAGCAATCGCAAATGGAGCATAAATAATGCTTAATATTAATAATAGTTTCATGCCCTTGGCTTGATTAAAAATTCTCATATAATTCCTTTAAACTTTATTTGACAAATTCCAGCTTCATTTAGTTGCTTTAAAACTTCATCGGCTTTGGATTTTCTCACTTCAAATATAAAACTGTTTGTATTTATATCGTTATTAGGATATAATTTAATACCATTGTTTTTACCAACCTTGTACAAATGATTGTGCAATATGAATTCTGCCTCTACTTCATATTGTTCTATTACTTGTTTTTCTAAAATTTTAGCATTGGTTAAAGCTTCAATTCCCGCATTATGGTAAGCGTTTATTAAGCCAGGAACCCCCAATAATTTTCCTCCAAAATACCTCACCACCACTATCAAAACATAAGTTAAATTTTTTTGTAAAATAGCTCTTAAAATGGGTTTGCCAGCCGTGTTTGCCGGTTCTCTGTCGTCTGAACTTTTCTGAAATTCTTTATTTGCACCAAGCACCATAGCCCAACAATGATGGTTAGCTTGCGAATGTTCTTTTTTTAATTGCTTTACTATTTCTTTGCCTTCATCTTCTGTTTTTATTGCATAAGCAAAACCAATAAATTGACTTCCTTTGTCTTTAAATTCGCCTTGCGAATTGCTTTCAATGGTTAAATAGGTATCGGAAAATAACATATATAAAACTAAAATTTTATAGCAATTAATGCAATAGCTGTTAACGACAACACCAAACCTAGGATGTTTTTTGAATTCAGTTTTTCTTTAAAAAACCAAACAGAAACCAATGTACTTACCGCCACAATTCCAATATTATTGATGGGGAAAATTGTTGCGCTAGCAGCAGGAAAGTAACTTAAAGTTTTAACTAAAAATAACATGCTAAAGTAGTTTGGAATACCAAGTAAAATTCCCCAATAAACATTTTTAAAAGCTATTTTTTCATTTTTAAAAAGTACCAAATAACTCAAATAAATAGCTCCAAAAACAAATGCAATACTAAAAACAGTGGTAATAATATACGCTTCACTCACTGCGGGAATAAACTGTTTTTGAATAAAATTTAAAGTAGTATCAATAATGCCGCTACCAACAAAAACAATTGTTGGTAGTACCCATAAATTTTTAGTTTTAGTTTCGCCATTTTCATGCTTTCTGCTAATAAAATATACTGCTAACAGCGATAAGATGATTCCTGTAATTTGAAAAAAAGAAAGACTTTCACTAAAAAATATCAGCGCAAATACAATAGGCATTACCACCGAAAGTTTGGCAGAAACCATACTTACTGAAACACCCATTTTTTGGGAAGTTTCGCCAATTGCAAAAAATATACTGATAAACAAAAATCCCAATAAAAACGTGTAAGGAAACCAGTCTTGTTGGTAAAAATTAGTTAATATAACTGGTGTTTCTGTGGTAAATAAATTACCTAAAATAGCACAAGTTATATAGTTAAAAATTATTCCTTGTAATGTATTTACACCTACACGTTCAAAAATTTTAAAAAAACTTACTGTAATGGTAGATGCTAAAATACTGAAGATTAAAAATATCATTGATTGGTTTTTGTTATATTTAATTGGCTAAAAGTACATTCATCATTACACCGTCAATGTTTTCTTGTTGAATTTTATTGCCATAAATAAGTGGTGTTTTTATTCCATCATTAATGGTTTTTGGAGAAGTAAAAATGATTGCTTCATCCCATATTTTATTGGCTATAACAGCATTTAATAATTGTGTGCCACCTTCTATAACTACTCGTTGAATTTTAAGTTTATATAATTCATTCAGCATTTCGTTTAACCAATCTTTTTCAAAATCTAATTGAATATATGTGAGGTTATGTGCCGACTCTTTTTGTATAGAAGTAAATACGATGGTGGGCTCACTTTTATCAAATAATTTTAGATTAACCGGCAAACGTAAATTTCTGTCAAGTATTATTCTTGTTGGGTTTCGGCCTGTCCATTCTCTTGCATTTAATGCTGGATTGTCAAACAAAGCGGTGTTTGTACCCACCATAATTGCATCTTCTTGTGTTCTCCACCTATGAACCAAACGTTGAACAATTCTATCGGTAATATGGCGTTGAATTTCAAATTCAGCTGCACTTATTTTAGTAGCATCAGGAGCTATATAGCCGTTAAAAGTTTGCGCCCATTTTAAAATTATATATGGCTTATGTTGTGTTATATATTTAATAAAACTCCTGTTTAAAAATTGGCACTCATCTTCTAAAATCCCCACTTCCACTTCTACTCCTGCATCTTTTAGTTTTTGAATTCCTTGTCCGGCTACTTTTTCAAACGGATCAATCATTCCTACTACCACTTTTTTTATTTTATTTTCAATAATATAATCGGCACAAGGTGGAGTTTTTCCAAAATGATGACAAGGTTCTAAATTAACATAAAGGGTTGCTGTTGGTAATAAATGCTTTTGTTTTACTGAATTTATAGCATTTACTTCAGCATGAGCCTCGCCATATTTCATGTGCCAACCTTCGCCAATAATGGTATTGTTATGAACTATCACACAACCCACCAAAGGGTTTGGCGATACTGTTCCAGCGCCATTTTGCGCTAGCTCAATACAGCGATGCATATATATTTGGTGTGTTTTCAATTGGTTTGCAAAATAAAGAATTTTAATACGTTATTACCTTTAATTATGATTTGACTTTTTAAATAGCCAATTCGATAGTTGGATCCCAATAATGTGAGCTAAAATTTTGAATTTTATCTTCCACTATTATGATTCCTTCGGCTTCTAAACTTTGTTGCATAGCATTGCCACCAAAATGAATTTTTCCCGTTAACATTCCATTTCTATTTACCACTCGGTGAGCTGCAATTTTTGGAATTAATTGGTGGCTTGCATTCATTGCGTAACCAACAGTTCTGCTGCTTTTGGCGCTTCCCAAATATTTTGCTATTGCTCCATAACTGGTTACTTTTCCATAAGGAATTTGCCTAACTACGTCAAACACATTTTCATAAAAAGTATATTTATTTTCCATTTTTAAGCCAATTTTTGAAAGGCTTTAATCCATCTATCTGGAATTTCATCAGTCAATGCTATTTCATAATCACTGTAATTGCATGGCACCATAAACGAACCTTCTTGCTCATTTCTGTTTTTTGGATATGGTACCTCCATCCACCACCTGTCGCTCATTTTGTTTTTATAAAATGTAATATCGTAAGTGCTTTGAATACTGGTATAATATACCATAAAATCATTGCTATCTTTATTTGGATATTCGCTTTTTCTGTTATTAAATCCATCAATAAAATACCACAACATTTGTGCTGAAAGTTGACTAGTTAAATTGTTTAAATCGTGACTTGGATTTACATTATAAATCCCAAAACTTTTTAAATCATCGCTCATTCCTGCATAGCGCGCTAATTGGCAAGCTTCTTCGCCAGTAAAGCCATTTGCCGAAGGTGAGTTTTGACCATGAGCATCGGCTGCTTTTATAGCCGACATGTTTATAGCCATCATGTCGGCATTTCTACAAAATGGCTCTATATCTTGAATTTTATTTCTAAAAAGGCCTAACCTCAACATATCAAAATTCATGTTTTCAAAAGCATCATAACTTTCAGGTTCTACAAAATAACTTTGATGCCCAATATGGGCAATATTGAACAAATAATTTTTAGGGTGAGCAATAATTCTACTTAAATATCCACTTTGTAATTCATTGTTATCATCATATTTTAAAGCCACTCGCGCATCAGCTATAAATACATTCATGTTAAAATGTGTTTCTTCATAAGCGGCATATTGTTGGTAAATAAAATCTTCGCTAGCACCAATAATTAAACATAAAACCTTTTGTTTTAAAAGTGTTGCTATGGTTTGCTTTAAGGCAAAATAAGTGTCGCTTATGGTGTTTCCAGGTATAATATTCCCCAAATCAATTATTTGTAAATCATTTCGGTGTTTTATTAATTGATAAAATTCTAATCTAATAGCATCTGCAGCCTTTGCCGAACCAGTAAAATTTGAATGCAATCTGTCGTCACAAACGCCAATAATAGCTAATTGATAATTAGCTAAATTTTCAATTATTTCGTTAGCAAATGTGGTAGAATAATAAATACTTCTTTGGCTACAATTGACTTTTAATTGTTCAATGATATGATTTGGTATTGGCTTTAAAAACTCCATGATTTTTATAAATTTATTTTATTTGAAAAATAGTTCTAACTATTTGCTTCAAAAATCATTAATTTGTTGGCATATAAAATAAACATATCCACAAACAGTGATTTTAGTAAGCGGTTCAACAGGATTTTTAGGTGCTCATATAGCTTGTAATTTGCTATTGCATAGCAAAAAAGTAAAGCTAATAAAGCGCAGTACAGCTAGTTTAGCTGAATTCGATAAAATATTTAATTATTATTTTAAGCATTATGATCCGCAAGCAAAAGAAGCTTTATTTCAAACAATTGTTTGGGTTGAAGCCGATATTTTAAATATTCCTCAGTTGGAATCAGCGTTTTTAAATGTTACTGAAGTTTATCATTGCGCTGCAATGGTTAGTTTTGTGCAAGCCGATAAATTAATAATGGAAAAAACCAATATTGAAGGAACAGCAAATATGGTCAACTTAGCTTTGCTTAATAAGGTTGAAAAATTCTGTTTTATTAGTTCAATTGCTTCCATTGGAAGAAGTATAAATGGAGCAACAATTGACGAAAATTGTAAATGGGAAAATAGTAAATTAAATAGCAATTATGCCATTAGTAAATACCGAGCCGAAATGGAAGTTTGGCGTGGAAAAGAAGAAGGGTTAAACGTTTGTATTGTTAATCCAGGCGTTATTTTGGGTTATGGCGATTTTACCAAAGGTTCCATTGTTTTGTTTGATTCAGTTTATAAAGGTTTGCCTTTTTATACCAATGGAATCAATGGTTATGTAGATGTGCAAGATATTAGCAAAGTTTGTTATCAATTAATGGAGCAAAACATATTTGGACAACGGTATATTTTATGCAGCGAAAGTATCAGCATAAAAACATTGTTTTATAGCATTGCAAAGCACTTAGGTGTAAAAGCTCCCAAAACTTTAATTACTCCATTCATGGGCGAAATTGCTTGGCGTTTATTTGCCATTGTTAGGCTGTTAAAACTTTCAAAATTTAGTTTAACCAAAGAAACTGCTCGTGCTTCGCAAAAGCAATATTTTTATAATAACAGTAAAATATGTTTGGCTTTAAACTTTAATTTTAAGCCAGTTGAACAAACTATCAAAGAAGTTTGCCATCAATTTGCGTTGGATATAGAAGACAAATAAATGCATTTTTATAAAGAATTTTAAGCAATGATTATTCAATTTAAGCACCAAGAAAAAAATTACGAAGCCAACTTGTCAATGCCTTTCGATTTGTCGATTCCTTTGTTTAGTAGCGCTCAAAATCCAAATGCATTTTACATCGATAATCCATTATTTGAGCCAGTAAAAGTTGGAACTTTTATAGGTTCAGTTTTAGAAGGTGGAGCTTGTAACTGTGAAAATTTAAAACTGAATGCGCACGGAAATGGAACACATACAGAATGCGTTGGACATATCAGTAAAGAGCGTATTACCATCAATCAAACATTAAAGAATTTTTTTGCCATTGCACAAGTTATTTCGGTGCTACCGCAACAATTAGAAAATGGCGATAATATAGTAACTCTCCAAAGCATTGCAAAGCAATATAATCCCATGGCTGATGCAGTAATCATTCGAACTTTACCTAATACTGATTCAAAGAAAATAAATCAATATTCAGGGAATAATCCTACTTATTTGGAACCATCATTAGGCGAGTTCTTGGCCAATCAAAATGTAAAACATTTGTTGGTTGATTTGCCCTCGGTAGATAGGGAAGAAGATGGTGGTGCTTTGGCAACTCATCATGCCTTTTGGCAATATCCAACTAATACTAGATTAGATGCCACCATTTCTGAATTAATTTTTGTAAATAATGAAATTGCAGATGGCTTTTATTTATTGAATTTACAAATTGCTTCCTTTGAAAGTGACGCAAGTCCGAGCAAACCTGTATTGTATAAAATAAAAGAATTGTAAGCAAATTAGCTCCTTATCAGCTAAATAAGTTTTAAAGTTTTTCCAAGTGATAAAAAATGCGGTGAAGTAAAATATTTTTTTATATTTGCACCCCTAATCGCATAAAGGTATCGTGGCCGAGCGGCTAGGCAAAGCTCTGCAAAAGCTTGTACATCAGTTCGAATCTGATCGATACCTCAAACAAAAAAAGCTCCAATTTGGAGCTTTTTTTGTTGCTTAATATTTTTATTCCAATACACAATACAAACCATAAAAAACAATGCTTGCACCAATGGAAGTAACTCCATAAAGTATATAATTGTAAGTGTCGTTCATGCTTGGCATTATTAAATTGCTGATGCAGCCACCAAGTAAAATAATAGCTCCAAGTGCCATAAATTTAAAGCCTCTTTTAGTTCTTCTTTCCGAAATTTCTTTTTTATTGTTATCGGCTATAATTTTAGCATCTATGATTTCAACTTCAAAATTTTCCATTTTTATATTTTTTATATAACAAACATATATAAAAAAATGAAATAACAAACATTTGTCATAAAAAACGAAAGAAATTTTTGACTAGCTTCATTTCAAAGCAATCATTAAATATAATAAGTTATGAAATAATAAAAAATATTGGTGTTTTTATGTTTTTATAAAATATTAAACGCCACCAAATTTCTCCCGCCATAATTGGTTGAATGATTTTTCCTCAATTTTCGGAAATTCTCTTTCAGTTCCCCAATTATTTTTATAAAGTTGCTTAAATGTAAAGTTTTTTAAACTAGCAGAGCGGTTTAAGTTTTTACGACTTAGCATGGCTTTTGTCCAAGTGTACCAAGCTAATTTTTCACTTGTAGATTCAACGCCAAGATTCACCGCATCTCTGCGATTTCTTATTATGTGATTACTAATTTCTATTTTAACCGGACATACATCATTGCATTTTCCGCAACTTGTACTGGCATTACTTAAGTGAATATTTTCTTTTAAACCATGTGCAAGAGGCTCTGTAATGGCACCAATTGGGCCTGTATAATTACTTCCATAAGCATGTCCGCCAATATTAGTAAACACCGGACAAACAAAATGGCAAGCGCCACATTTGATACAACTTAATGCCTCACGCTGATCATGTGAGGCCAAAATATTACTACGCCCGTTGTCGACTAAAATAACTATAAACTCACTTGGTCCGTCATGTTCATCACTGTTTTTTGGTCCAATTATAGAATTATATGTTGTTAGTTTTTGTCCAGTTCCATAACTTCCTAATAATGAAAAAAACAAATCAACGTCTTGTAAAGTTGGAAGCATTTTATCAATTCCAGCAACTATAATATGGGTTTTAGCAAACGTACTTGTAAGCCTTACATTGCCTTCGTTTTCGGTAATGCAAGCCATTCCATTTTCGGCTATTAAAAAATTAGCCCCTGTTATACCAATATCAGCTTTAAAGAAATTAGAGCGCATATATTCCCTTACATCACCCATCATTTCATGTGCTTCAATGTCAAGTGAAGAACTGATTTTTTGGTTCAGTAAGTTGTTAATTTCTTGCTTTGATTTGTGTACTGCAGGTAAAACAGTATGAAAAGGTTTTTCATTGAAACCATCTATTATAAAATCGCCTAAATCAGTTTCAAATAATTGATAACCTTTTGAACGAATGAATTCATTTAATCCAATTTCGTTACAAATAGACGATTTTGACTTAACAATTTGCTTTGCTTGATTTTTTTTGATGATTTGTTCAATTTCGTTCAAAGCAGTTTGAGCAGTATCGGCCCAAATTACTTTTCCACCTTTGCGCATCAAATTGGCTTCAAAATCTATCAAATATTTATCTAAATTTTCATTTACACGCCACTTAATATATTTGGCTCTATTACGCGCTAAATCAAGGTTTGCAAACTGTTTGATGGCAGAATTCATGGCATGCTGATGCTTCATTGCAGCTGCCATTGTTCTGGCTTGCAATTCAGTATTTTTTATGGTTGTTTTTACAGCCTGATGAAATTTTTGTTCTGCGCTCATCTTATTTTACGAATTAAAGTAAAACTTTTTAAAGCTAAAACATTTATTTTGAACATTTTTATAAAGAAAAACTACTTTATTGTTCGCTTTCTTCAAATCATTCCAAAACTCCACCTTGTTTTATATGTATATCTTGGTATAATTGCATGGGTATAAAATTTTATTCCAATTTATTAAATTGAAGTATGAAACAACTTTTCAGAAAAAAAAATGTATCACAAATTTTAATTGAAGCCAACAAAGCTGAACATGGCAGCCATCAATTACATAAAACATTAACTTTACGTGATTTAACCGCCATGGGAATTGCTGCTATTATTGGTGCTGGAATTTTTAGTACCATAGGAAATGCAAGTTTTATGGGCGGACCTGCGGTTATTTTATTGTTTGTTTTTACTGCTATTGCTTGTGGTTTTTCGGCCATGAGTTATGCCGAATTTGCTTCTTCTATTCCAATTAGTGGTAGTGCTTATACTTATGCTTATGCCTCGTTTGGTGAAATTATAGCATGGATAATTGGTTGGGCTTTAATTTTAGAATATGGAATAGGAAACATTGTAGTGGCCATTAGTTGGAGCGATTATTTTACGGGTTTATTGGGTGGTTTAAATATTCATATACCCGATTATTTAACCATGGATTATTTAACTGCAAAAGCAGGTTTTGAAAATGCAAATTTGCTTTTAAGCAAAAATGAAAAATTAACTTTTGCTTTATCGGAACAATACAGCGCTTGGAATGCAGCGCCAAGTATTGGTGGTTTAAAACTAATTTTCGATTTGCCTGCTGTTGCCATTGTTTTGGCCATTACCGCTTTAATATATCGTGGGGTGCATGAAACAAAAAAAGCCAGTAATATTTTTGTTGCCATCAAATTATTTGTGATTGTTTTAGTCATTATTGTTGGTGCTTTTTATGTAAATCCTGATAATTGGAGTCCATTTATGCCAAACCATTTAACAGGAGTTTTACAAGGAGTTTCATCCGTTTTCTTTGCATATATTGGTTTTGATGCTTTAGCAACCACTGCCGAAGAATGCAAAAACCCCGAACGCGATTTACCAAAAGCCATGATTGCTTCTTTAATTATTTGCACGGTTTTATACATACTTATTTCACTTACTTTAACCGGAATGATAAGTTACAAAGAGTTAGCCGTTGGCGATCCGTTGGCTTTTGTTTTCGAAAAATTAAATGTAGGTTGGATGAGTGGAATAGTGGCTGTAAGTGCTGTAATAGCAATGGCCTCGGTGCTGTTGGTTTTTCAAAATGGGCAGCCAAGAATTTGGATGAGCATGAGCCGCGATGGATTATTACCCAAAAAATTCAGTAAAATTCATCCTAAATTTAAAACACCTTATTTTTCTACATTAGTTACCGGTGCTTTGGTAGCAATTCCTGCTTTATTTTTAAATTTAAAAGAAGTAACCGACTTAAGTAGTATTGGAACTTTGTTTGCTTTTGTATTGGTAAATGCTGGTGTTATTCAAATGGAAACGCACCGAAATCCAAACCACAAGGGGTTTAGAGTTCCTTATATTAGTGGAAGAATAATTATGCCTTTGTTGTTTTTAGTAAGTATATTTTTATTCATTGTTTTCGATGAAAACAAAATATTTTTAAACTTTAATTTAGCCCTAAATTTTCCTGCTTACAGTTTTTGGTTATTGTTTGCAGCCATTTCCGTATTTAGTTTTTTACACCGTTTTTCTTTACTTCCTGTATTAGGAATGGTCACTAACTTTTACTTGATGACACAGCTTAATAAAAGCAATTGGATAGCCTTTGGAGCTTGGTTAGTTATTGGCTTATTTATTTATTTCCTTTACGGAAAAAAACACAGTAAATTAAAGCATGTTGTTGGTTAAATGGCAGGTGTATGAACTTAATTTAGTTTCAAAGTTCCGTGGGAACGAAATATATTTAGCAACGGGTTTTAACCCGTTGGAAATTAAACAAGCACCTACGCAAATATTTATGGATTTTTGTAAGATTATTTTTTATAGAAAATAGTACAAAAACTAACAGCAAATAATTTGTTTTACCTCATGTCATTAATTTCAACATTGGGGTATTTTTTAGCTATAAAAGTAAAAAAGCCATCATCAAATTTAATATTAGGTATTTGATTGGTAATAGTATAAGTGTGAACACTTCCGTTTTTATCAAAAACAACTGTTTTAATAATTTGCTGATTATTTTTTTCAATAAAAAGTTTAATTTTAAAATAGTTCTTCTTTTTATCTTTTGGAGCAAGTTCTAAAATAGTTAATTCTCTGCCACCTTCTTTCACCACTTCACCCATTTTACTTACAAAACCTTTATTATACATTGTAAATATGTCGTCCAATTTCATAATTCCTTCCTTAGGTTTATAATGTTGAACATTTACTTCATTTATTTCTTTGCTGTAAGTCCATTGCGTTTTATTGTCGCAAATAATGGTTTGCCCTGCAATGTCTAACCTGAATTTATTGCCTTTTATTACAATATTTCCTTTTTGTTTTTCATTAATTTTTTCGGCTTTACTTTCAATGCTGTATGTAAAATCGGCTTTAATGGAACTGAATTTTTTGTAACGTTTGCTAATTTTGTTAATTAACAAATCGGCATCTTTACTGCTTTGAGCAATGCTACTTAAAGTGAATAAGCTGAATGCTATTAATAAATATTTTTTCACGGTGCAATATTATTGGTTTTTGAGTGAAGCTACTATAAAAATTTATTATCGAAGATTTTTATTTATTTCAATCACTTTATTGATGATCATAATTGCAAATAATCCTGGCCAAATTAAAGCTGATTTATTGTCGTAATTTACTATAATAATACACGTAATGATGCCAATGCAAAATGCGCTAACTACTACACTTACAAGTTGTAAGGTTATGTTTTGTGTTTTTATTAATGAAAGTCCTGTAAAAATTAATAACATTATTACAGAAAAAATGGTGGTTATTATTGGTATGTTCATATTTTGCAACAAATATGAAATACCAAGTATCAATAAACAAGGCTTTTGAAAATTTTATTGAAATTGAAGCCAAAATCATTTCTAATAGCACTGAAATTTTACTGCAACTTCCAGCTTGGAGGCCCGGTAGATATGAGTTAGCAAACTTTGCCAAAAATATTCGTTGCTTTAAAGCAATGTCAAAAAATGGAGCTGAACTTAAAGTTAGGAAGCAAACAAAAGACAGTTGGTTAATTTACAATTCAGAAAATAATGCTGAAATTACCGTTTCCTATGAATATTACGCAAATCAATTAGATGCAGGAGCTTGCTTTATCAATGAAGAGCAATTATATGTAAATCCTGTTCATTGTTTTATGTATGAAGTAGGTAAAATGGAAGAGCAATTTGAAGTAAAATTAAACATTCCCTCCGATTATAAAATAGCTTGTCAATTGCCAAGTTCAAACAATATTTTAATTGCAAATAATTTTGATCAATTAGCCGATAGTCCTTTTATTGCAAGTAATACCTTGCAACACCATGAATTTAAAGTAAATGATTCCAATATTCATTTTTGGTTTCAAGGCAAACATGATATTGATATTGTAAAATTAGAAGCGGACACAAAAGCTTATGCAGCCTTACAAATTGATATTTTCAAAGAATTTCCTTGTACTGATTATCATTTTTTATATCAGATGCTGCCTACTGCTTTCAGACATGGAGTAGAACATGCCGACTCTACCGTTATTGCCATGGGATTAGGAAATGACATGCTTCGTGACGATTTTTATAATTCATTATTGGCCATCAGTAGCCACGAACTTTTTCATATGTGGAATGTAAAAAGAATTCGTCCGGCTAGTATGTTACCTTACGATTTTACCAAAGAAAATTACAGTACTTTAGGCTACATATACGAAGGTATTACCACTTATTATGGCGACTTAATATTACTTAGAAGTGGAGTTTGGAGCTGGGATCAATATGTTGAAAGTTGGAATGATGATTTTTTACGTCATATTTCTAATCCTGGAAATAATAATTATTCATTGGCAGAATCAAGCTTTGATACTTGGCTAGATGGTTATGTGCCGGGAATTGCTGCCCGAAAAGTGAGTATTTATATTGAAGGAATGTTAGCTGCAATGATTGCCGATTTAACCATCATTAAGAACTCAAATGGTAAATTTAGCTTGGATAATGTAATGCACGATTTGTATCATTTGTTCTATAAAAACAATAAAGGTTATACTGAAAATGATTACCAAGCACTTTTAGAAAAATATGGACAAGAAAGTTTTGAACAATTTTTTGCTAAAAATATTTGGGGTAAAAATAACTTAATAGCTGATTTACAAAATATTTTGACTTACTTTGGGTGCTCAATAAATAATAATAAGTTAACAAAAGATCAAAATTCTGAAAATAATTTACTATTTAATTTTTTGTTAAGCCGTTAGCTCTCTATATTTGAAACATCATTTAACCCAATGTTTTTTACTATGCAAAAAGTAAAGCTTGAATGCGAAATGTGCGACTCAAAAGCCATTTCATTTATGAAATTCTGTAATCCTGAGGAAGTACATGCAGTTAGTACCGGTAAGTCATGTGGACATTATAAAAAAGGACAAGCCATTTTCTATGAAGATAATTTGCCCCTTGGAATATATTGTATAACAAAAGGAATTGTTAAAATTACTCGTAGCAATAATTTTGGTAAAGAGCAAATTTTGCGCTTTGCCAAAGAAGGTGAGTTTTTAGGTTATCGTGCCGTTATTGCCGAAGAGCCCTTAACCGCTACAGCTACTTGCATTGACGATGTAACAGCTTGTTTTATTCCACGCCAAGTATTCTTGGATTTGCTGCAAAGCAATGCTGAAATAAACAAACAAATGTTTAAAGCACTTTGCCACGACATGGGTTTAAACAATGAAAAAGTTCAAAGTTTAGCACAAAAAAGCGTAAGAGAAAGAGTTGCTGAAACTATTTTATATTTACATCAAACTTTTGCTACCAAATCGGTAGAGGAGGAGCCAGTTATTCCTATTAGTTTACCTCGCGAAGATTTGGCTAACATAGTTGGAACCGCAACTGAAACTTTAATTAGATTACTATCAGAGTTTAAATCGGATAAGTATATTGACTTTGAAGGAAAAAGAATTAAAATAATAAACAAGGAAGCGTTAGAACGAATTTCACACGCTACTGTATAAATTAAATGAGGCTGTATTAAAAGTTTTAAAAAGCTCGTCAGTTCGAGCGTAGTCGAGAACTTAACAATAACATTTCGATTCCGCTCAATGTAACAATACCTATTGAGGCTGTCTTTTGAGGCAGCCTCTTTTTTTATTTTAAACATCTAGATATAAACTATGAATAACAAAATGTATCCTTGCTTGTGGTTTAACGGAAATGCAAAAGAAGCAGCAATTTTTTATTGCAGCATTTTTAGCAACTCAAAAATTCTTTCTGAAAATCCAATGGTTGTAAATTTTGAATTGAATGGAATGAAATTTATGGGTTTAAATGGTGGACCAATGTATCAATTTTCACCTGCTAATTCATATGTTATTGAATGTAATAATCAAGAGGAAATAGATCATTATTGGTATAAATTAGGACAAGATGGAGTTTATGGTCAATGCGGTTGGTTAGAAGATAAATTTGGTGTTTCGTGGCAAATTATTCCAACTATTTTGGGTAAGTTAATGTCCAATCCCAAAAAATCACAAAGTGTAATGGCAGCATTTATGAAAATGACAAAATTTGATATTGAAGCTTTAGAAAATGCTTAATTTATTCAAAACTTTTTAACTCATTTACCCTGTTTGCATCCAAACGAATAAAAATAAATAGTAAAATAGTAAAGCTTAATAATGCAGAACCGCCATAACTAAAAAAGGGTAGTGGAATTCCAATTACTGGCATTAAACCCAATGTCATTCCAATATTTATTAGAAAATGGAAGAACAAAATTGCTATTATACTATATCCATAAACACGGTTAAATTTACTTCTTTGTCTTTCTGCCATTACTAGTAATCGGTATAGTAAAAGCATGTAAAGTATTACAAAAATCAATGAACCTAAAAACCCGAATTCTTCTCCAATGGTACAAAAAATAAAATCGGTACTTTGCTCAGGTACAAACCTGAATTTGTTTTGAGTTCCTTCTAAATATCCTTTACCAAAAGCACCGCCAGAGCCAATTGCAATAAGCGATTGCTGTACATTATAGCCAGCACCTTTTAAGTCTACTTCTTTGCCTAGCAATACATTTATTCTAGTTCTTTGGTGCGCCTGCAATACATTTTCAAAAGCATAATTTACAGTACTTACATAAATACTTGAAATTGCCACAACGCCAATGGTTAAAAATATAAGTAATGTTGTTCTTCGAACAAATACTAAAACAATTACTGCTAAAACACCCAAAAATATTATAATATTAAGTGGCGGAAAAAGTAAGGCTAATACTGCTAAAATAGCTAAACCAACTCCTCCTAAAAGTAACCATCCAGGTAATCCTTCACGGTATAAAACCAAAGAAAAAGAAGCAAAAACCAA
>CANGGG010000029.1 GCA_947453415.1 Bacteroidota bacterium
AACTATACAGACAGCGTAGGGTATAATTGTACCATTGAAGGATTTAAAAATAATAAAATTTACAATAGAATTTTTGCTACCAGAATAGTATGGAATAAAGTTAATAAAAATTGGACTTTAGAAAACGTACAACAACGCTTATTTATTGGCGATGATGAACCATTAAGTAAATTTGCAAAATTAGATACAATTTTAAATATTAAACCTGATGAGTTTGTATTAAAAGCAAATTATGTAACAAGTATGACCAATCCAGAGCTGAATGAATACATAAGAAAAGAAAAAAGCAAAGGCGCTCCCGTTCATAAATTTTATGTAGAATTATACAAACGAGTTTCCGTACCCACTTCTTTTTTTATATTAACAATATTAGCAGTTGCGGTTTCAAGTAAAAAAAGTAGGGGAGGAACAGGTGCGCATATTGCATTAGGGTTCGGATTAACAATTTCTTATTTATTTTTGATACAAATATTTAGTGTGATGGGTTTTACAGGTGTATTATCACCAGCATTAGCAGTTTGGATTCCGCCAGCATTTTTCCTAATTATTGCATTGTTTTTGTTAAAAACTGCTCCTAAATAAAACCATCTTGTTAAATAAAAACAAATACCTTCAATTACATTTTATTGTTTTACTCTGGGGTTTTACTCCTGTTTTAGGTAAATTAATTTCTTTACCAGCGCTCGATTTAGTTTTTTGGCGATTAATTTTTGCGGGTTTAAGTTTAGCTGTTTTTATTATTTATAAAAAGTTCAAATTTGATTTATCAATTAAAGAAACAAGCATTATTTTTATCATGGGAATATTGGTTGGCGCTCATTGGTATTTTTTTTACCATGCTATAAAAGTTTCTAATGTTTCAATAGCAATGGCAGGATTTAGCACCATGACTTTATTTGGTTCTGTATTACAACCCATTTTACTCAAAAAAAAGTTCTTTTGGGGTGATGCATTTTATGGTGTTATTATATTAATTGGATTAGCTATTATTTTGCAATTTGAATCAGGTTCAATTGAAGGCGTATTTTATGGAATTTTAGCTGCATTTACTGGCGCTTTTTTTGGAATATACAATGGAAAACTGATTTTAAAACACAATAGTTCTTATATAACGATAGTTGAATTTATTGGTGCTTTAGTATTTATTATTTTTATTAAATTAATAATTAATGACAATTATTTTTACTTAGAACCATTTAAAAATTATGATATGCTTTGGCTTTTAGTATTAAGTATTTTATGTACTACATTGGCATTTACATTAAGTGTTGAAATCATGAAATATTTTTCACCTTTTACTGTTATTATAACTAATAATTTAGAACCTGTATATGGCGTTTTATTTTCGGTATTTTTATTTGGTCAATCAGAAATCATGTCTTCTCAATTTTATATTGGAGCTATAATTATACTTATCTGTGTATTTAGTTATCCTTTTTTTAAGAAAAAATTTGATAAGGAATATTAAGTCTATATTTTTTAATAAGTCATTTCAAATCAACTCATTTATCAATAATTTTAATGACTTTACGTTTATTTTTATATTTTATTTTAATGAATCATTGTAAAGTTGTAAAAAATAATATATTTGCAATGTAATTGAATTCTCTATGAAATATTTGCGTATATTATTTGCTACTAGTTCAAATATACCTCGTTGGGTTATATTTATGATTGATTTAGGGATTTGTGCCTTTTCTTTTATTTTAGCAGTAATTTTACGATATAGCTTTCATTATAACGATACTACGTTTACGGCCATAGTTGTGGTATTACCTGTTGTATTATTAATAAAGTCTGTCTTTATGATGTACTTGAGATTGTATTCAGGAATTATTCGCCATACAAGTGTTCAAGATGGAATAAATGTACTTTATAGTTCTATTTTTAGCAGTGTTGGATTGTATATCATTTCATTGTTTTACAAATCTTTCATTGTTAAGGATTATTTAATCATTCCAGTTTCAGTTATTATTTTAGATTTTATTATATCTGCATTTTTTTTAAGTGCATTTCGTGTTTTTGTTAAATTATTATATTTAAAAGTTACTCATGTAAACAATGGTTTAGTTTTAAATTATGTAATTTTTGGTGCGGGCGAGGCTGGCATCATTACAAAAAGAAAATTAGAACAACACAAAGGTTCAAATATTAAAGTAGTGGCTTTTTTTGACGATGACATGAATATGAATGGCAAATCAATTGAAGGAGTTAGAATTTATAATTTTGATAAGGATTTAAATTCATTGAATTCAAAATATGAAATTGAAAATTTAATAATTAGTGGAATTGTACTGAACAAAAACAGAAAACAAGAAATAGTTGACCTTTGTTTGTCAAATAATATTAATGTTAAAAGTGTTCCGCCTGTAGAAAAATGGATTAATGGAGAGCTTAGTTATAATCAAATAAAAACTGCAAAAATTGAAGATTTAATTCATAGAGATATTATTGAATTAGATACTAACGCCATTGGCAAACAATTGAATGGTAAAATAGTAATGGTTACAGGCGCTGCCGGTTCTATAGGCAGTGAAATTGTTAATCAACTTTGTAAATTTAAAGTTAGGAAAATTATTATTGTAGATGCTAGTGAAGAAGGTTTGTATCAGTTAGAAATGAAAATTACTGAAAGCATGCATAATTTCAATAATAAAAATATTGAAATTATATTAGCAGATATAACAAATTTGGTAAGAATGAAAGGAATTTTTGAACGCTTTCAACCAGATATAATTTATCATGCTGCTGCATACAAACATGTTCCTTTAATGGAAAACAATCCTACCGAAGCGATCAAAACAAATGTTAAAGGTACCATGATTTTAGCCGATTTATCGGTTGAATATAAAGTAGACAAATTTGTTATGATAAGTACAGATAAAGCTGTAAACCCAACAAATGTAATGGGAGCAAGCAAACGCATAGCGGAAATATATGTACAGTCGCTAAATAATTATATTAAAGAAACTAAAACTAGCGAAACCAAATTTATAACAACCAGGTTTGGAAATGTTTTGGGATCGAGTGGTTCTGTAATTCCTCGTTTCAAAAAACAAATAGAAGCTGGAGGACCAATTACTGTTACACACCCTGAAATTACTCGTTATTTCATGACCATACCAGAAGCTTGTCAATTAGTATTGGAAGCTGGTAATATGGGAAAAGGTGGTGAAATATTTATATTTGATATGGGTAAATCAATTAAAATAATTGATTTAGCTAAAAAAATGATTCGACTTTCAGGCTTAACTTTAGGTAAGGATATACAAATTATATATACTGGTTTAAGACCAGGAGAGAAGATACATGAAGAATTATTAAACGATCAAGAAAATACTGTTCCAACCCATCATTCGAAAATTATGATTGGAAAAGTTCGTGATTATGTATTTGAAAATGTTAAATTAGACATTCATAATTTATTGAATTTATATAATTCACAAAATCAAACCGCAATGGTTGCTAAAATGAAGGACATTGTACCTGAATTTATAAGCCAAAACTCCCCCTTCGAACACCTCGATAATAAGCACGAATTAAGTGACATTACTGTTGAAAAACTTTTAGGAAAATAAAAAGGAATACATTTTCAATATTCCTAAGTTAGAATCTGTCTAAATAGTATTTAGTTATTAACAGTATTTCCCACGAAATTAATCTTATTATATTCGCACCATTATTGAAATAAACGCGCCTTGATTTAAATCAGTATGGCAAAATAATCAATAAACAATAGATTTGTAAAGAATTTGTAAATAATATTAAATGAAACTGAATAAACTACTATTTCTACTAGCAGCTTTCTTTTTAGGAGCTAAGTTAACAATGGCTGATGTAGCCGAAGGAGAAAAATTATTTAATGCTAATTGTACCTCTTGTCATGCAATTAATGATAAAGTTGTAGGTCCAGCCTTAAAAGACGTTGACAAACGCCAAAGTGAAGCGTGGTTAATAAAGTGGATACAAAATTCACCTGCTGTTGTAAAATCAGGTGATGCATATGCAACCAAACTTTTTAATGAGTATAATCAATCTGCAATGACTGCATTTCCTCAATTAAAAGATGAACAAGTAAAATCAATTTTAGCTTATATTAAAACTGGTGGTGCTGCTGCAATTGTAGAAAATGGAACTCCTACTGGTTCGGCTAAAACTGAAGATGGTTTCTATTCTCAAGGAATGCTAATTGGTTTGTTAATATTTGCTGTTATTTTATTGATAATCATTTTTATATTAATGAAAATCAGAAAGGTAATTGACAAAATTTACGATGAAAAATATCCTGAAGAAGCTGATGTAAAAATTCATTGGAAGCAAAACAAGAAATCTACTCGTTTTAAACTATTTGTTAAACATCCTGTAGTTGGAACTTTAGCAGTTGGTGCATTATTAACAGTAGTTTTAGGATTATATGGTTATGATTACGGGCAAACAAAAGTGGGTGTTCAAAAAGGATACGCGCCTGTTCAACCTATTAATTATTCTCATGAATTACATGCTGGTAAATACAAAATCAATTGTCAATATTGCCATTCTAGTGCTGATAAAGGTAAACAAGCCTCTATTCCTTCAGCAAGTACTTGTATGAATTGCCATACTTATGTAAAAGCAAAAGCAAAATATAACGGTAAAGTTTCACCGGAAATACAAAAAATTTATAATGCAGTTGGTTATGATGCTAAAAATGGAACATACATAGCAGGATTTAAACAACAGCCTATTAAATGGGTAAGAATTCACAACTTACCTGATCACGCTTATTTTAACCATGCTCAACATGTTAAAATTGGTAAAGTGGAATGTCAAGCTTGCCATGGTCCAATTGAAACAATGAAAGTAGTTAGTCAACAACGCAGTTTACAAATGGGATGGTGTATTAACTGTCATCGTGAGGCTAAAGTAGACGTTGCAAACAATGATTACTATGAAAAACTACACAAAGATTTAAAAGCTAGCAACAAAGATTTTATTACAGTTGCTCAAAATGGTGGGTTGGAATGTGCTAAATGCCATTATTAATCAAAACTATTTATCAGAAATAATTTTTAAATTACTAAAAGAAGAAAAAAAACTTAAATGGGAAATATAAATAAATACTGGAAAGGTTTAGAAGAACTAAACAATGATCCAAAGTTTGTTGCTAATAAGAAGAATGAATTTGCGCAAGGAATTCCTTTGGAAGAAGTATTAACAGATTCTGATGGCGAAATGCAATCAAACAGACGTGATTTTTTGAAATATTTTGGCTTTAGTATATCAGCGGTTGCATTAGCAGCTTGTAATAATACTCCAGTTAAAAATGCAATTCCATACATTATTAAGCCTGAAAATATTACTCCAGGTATTCCAAATTGGTATGCTACTACTTGTGGTGCATGTTCAACTGGCTGTAGTATTTTAGTAAAAACCAGAGAAGGTCGTCCTGTAAAAATAGAAGGAAATGCTGAATCTCCAGTTTTTAAAGGTGGTGTTTGTGCTACTGGTCATGCAAGTCTTTTGGGTTTGTATGATAACGAGCGTTTAAGATTACCTCGTAAGGATAATAATGAATCAACTTGGGCTACTGTAGATACAGAAATAACTCAAGCCTTAGCTTCATCTAAAAATATTAGAATTGTTAGTGGAACTAATACTAGCCCTTCTACCAAAAAAATTATTGCTGAATTTACAGCTAAATATCCATCTACTAAAGTGGTAGGATACGAAGCAATTTCTTATGCTGCATTAATAGAAGCTAACAAACGTGCTTTTGGGAAAGCAGTAGTGCCTTCATTTAACTTTGAAAAAGCAAAAGTAATTGTAAGTTTTGGTGCTGATTTTTTAGGAACATGGATCTCACCAGTTGAATTTACTAAAGGATGGTCTAAAAACAGAAAAGCTGAAGATAAGAAAATGAGTCGTCACATGCATTTTGAAAGTAATTTATCAATTACTGGTTCAAATGCTGATTACCGTTTCCCAATTAAACCTTCCATGGAAGGAGCAGTATTATTGAGTATATATAATAAAATTGCAACTGCAACTGGAGCGCCTACTTTTTCAATTCCAACTATTGAAATTGCTTTAAATTCAATTGATTTAACTGCTAAAGAATTGTTAGCGGCAAAAGGTGAATCGTTGGTAATTTCTGGTTCTAATAATATCGACAATCAATTATTAGTAGCTAGTATCAATAGTTTATTAGGAAATATTGGAACTACTATTGATTTAGATAATTACTCTAATCAAGTAAGTGGTGACGATGCAGCTTTTGAAGCATTTGTTACTGAAATGGAAAGTGGAGCTATAGATACCGTTTTATTCTATAACACAAATCCTGCTTACAGTTATTATAATGCTGATAAATTCAAACAAGCATTAAAGAAAGTAAAAACTACTATAACCACCAATTCATCAACTGATGAAACGGGTGAATTATGTAAATACCAAACACCAGATAATCATTATTTGGAAAGTTGGAATGATTCAGAACCTAAATTAGGATATTTTGGATTAACACAACCAACTATTACGAATGTATTTACTACTCGCCAAGTTCAAGAAAGTTTATTGAAATGGGCAGGTAACAATTCAGATGTTTACACCTACATTAAATCAAATTGGGAAGCTAATATTTTAATGGCTGGTGAAACAGCTTGGAATAAAGCACTTCATGATGGTTTCTTTATGTCCTCACCTAAAGTGGCTAGTACTGCTTCTGCAGCAGCTTTATTAAGTGATATTGCTAACAAAGCAACAGTAAACTACACTACTAATTTAAAAAATACTGAACTTAAACTGTACACTAAAGTTGGTTTAGGCGATGGAACTCATGCTAACAATCCTTGGTTACAAGAATTGCCTGATCCTATTAGTAAAGCATGTTGGGATAATTACTTAACAATTGGTAAAGTAACTGCCGATCAATTTAATTTGAAACAAGGTGATGTAGTAACTTTAAAAGCTGGTAAAACTACAATAGAAGGTTTACCAATTTTGATTCAACCAGGACAAGCCAATTCAACTATTGGTTTGGCAATGGGTTATGGTAAATTAAAAGGCAAAGTAGCTTCAAACTTTGGAAAAGGTTTAGGTAAAAATGCTTTTGGTTTAGTAAGTTTTGAAAATAATACTTTTAGTTATAATGCTTCAAACGGTATTACATTAACTAAAACAGATGATGGTTATGAATTGCCATTAACTCAAACGCATCAAACTATTGAAGGACGTAATTTATTACGTGAAGCTTCTTTAAACGAGTATATTAAAAATCCAAGTGCTGGTAATAACGAGCATGCTCATATTATTTCATTATGGGAAGAGCATGATAGCAAAGGACACAAATGGGGAATGGCAATTGATATGAATGCTTGTACTGGTTGTGGTTCATGCGTAGTTAGTTGTTCAGCTGAAAATAATGTTCCTGTTGTTGGTAGAAAAGAAATTTTAAATAGCAGAGAAATGCATTGGATTAGAATTGACAGATACTATAGTTTTAAAAACTTAGCAACTGGAAAACCTTCTACAAAAGAAAAAGAGTACGATAACAAAGACAATAATATAGATTTTGAACATGTTACTGTCATGCACCAACCTATGATGTGTCAACATTGTGGTCATGCGCCTTGCGAAACTGTTTGTCCTGTATTAGCAACTGTTCATAGTTCTGAAGGATTGAATCAAATGGCTTATAACCGTTGTGTAGGTACAAGATATTGCGCTAACAACTGTCCTTATAAAGTTCGTAGATTCAATTGGTTTAAATACAGAGAGAATGATGATTTTGATTTCCATTTTAACAATGATTTGGGAAGAATGGTTATCAATCCTGACGTTACAGTACGTTCACGTGGTGTAATGGAAAAATGTTCATTCTGCGTTCAACGTATTCAAGCTAGCAAGTTAAAAGCTAAAATTGAAAACCGTAAAATGGTAGATGGTGATGTAAAAACTGCTTGTCAACAATCTTGTCCTGCCGATGCATTAATATTTGGTGACATGAACGATGCAACTAGTGAAATTTCTAAACTATTTAAAAATGAACGTAAATATGTTTTATTAGAAGAGTATAATGTTCAACCATCGGTAGGCTACATGACTAAAATAAGAAATGTAGACGAGTCGATTGCAGGTGAACAAAAAGCACCAGTAAAACATGAAGAAAAGCATGAAGAAAAGCACGAAGTTCATTCAAACGAAGCACATGCTCATTCATAAGAAATAAACATTAAATATTCAATCAATTTTTAAATTTAAAATAATATAATTACATGTCATACGAATCACCAATAAGAGATATGCTCATAACGGGTGGTAAAACCTACAGTGATATCACAAAGGAAATCACACGTCCTATAGAAAATAAGCCATCAAAAGCATGGTGGATTGGATTTGGTTTATCATCATTAGTATTAGCACTTTGGCTATTTTCAACTACCTACACCATGTTAGTTGGTATAGGAGCGTGGGGTTTAAACAAAACTGTAGGTTGGGCCTTTGATATTACCAACTTTGTATTTTGGGTAGGTATTGGTCATGCCGGTACGTTAATTTCTGCAGTATTATTATTATTCCGTCAAAAATGGCGTATGTCAATTAACCGTTCTGCTGAAGCAATGACCATTTTTGCTGTAATTTGTGCGGCATCGTTTATTGTTTCTCATATGGGAAGACCATGGGTAGCTTATTGGCCTATTCCATTGCCAAATGCTTTTGGTAGTTTATGGGTTAATTTTAACTCTCCATTGGTTTGGGATGTGTTTGCAATTTCTACTTATTTCTCGGTTTCATTGGTATTTTGGTATGTTGGTTTAATTCCGGATATTGCTACAGTTCGTGATAGAGCTGTTACCAAAGCACGTAAATTTTGGTATGGCTTTTTTGCAATGGGATGGAACGGTTCTACTAGAGTATGGCATCGTTACGAAGTAATCAGTTTAATATTAGCTGCTATTTCTACTCCATTAGTATTATCAGTGCATTCAATTGTATCTATGGATTTTGCTACCTCGTTGGTACCAGGTTGGCATACCACTATTTTTCCTCCATATTTTGTTGCTGGTGCAATTTTCTCTGGATTTGGAATGGTATTAACCTTATTAATTGTAGCCCGTGAAGTTTTAAATTATAAAGATTATATTACAACAGAACATTTAGATGCTATGTGTAGAGTAGTAATGTTAACAGGTACTTTAGTAGGTTTAGCTTATATAACAGAATTCTTTGTGGCAGCTTATTCAGGAGTAGAGTACGAGCAATACGCATTTATAAACCGTGCAACTGGACCATATTGGTGGAGTTATTGGATTATGATGGGCTGTAACCTATTAGCTCCTCAAGTTTTTTGGTCAAGATGGGCAAGAACAACACCTTGGTTTATTTTTATTATGTCAATCATCGTAAACATTGGAATGTGGTTTGAGCGTTTTGTAATTATCGTAACTTCATTACATAGAGATTTTTTACCATCAAGTTGGACGATGTACACACCTACTATTATTGAATTTGGAATATTATTAGGTTCATTTGGATTATTCTTTTTCTTCTTTTTCCTATTCATGAAATTTTTACCAGCTATTAACATGGCTGAATTAAAAAGTATTGTAAAAACAAAACATGGTTTGGAATTAGAAAAACATTATACCGATTTATTAAATAACAATCACAAAATGGCAAACAACGCTCACGATACGAAAGGAGATTCAGTTCATGGACACTAATAAAGTAATTTTAGGAATTTATGAAGATCCTGACCATATTTATGATGCAACTAAAAAGTTAATTCATGATGGTTATAGAGTAAGAGATGTATATTCACCATTTGCAATACATGGTATTGACAGAGTAATGGGAATTAAAAGATCAAGATTAACTGTTGCAGCTTTCATTTTTGCTATGACAGGTATTACTTTGGCTTTAACATTACAAACCTATGTTTCATTTTTTGACTGGCAAATAAATGTAGGTGGAAAACCATTTTTGCACATTCCAACTTATATTCCAATCACTTTTGAACTTTCCATTTTATGTACAGCTTTTGGAATGGTGGCTTGCTTTTTTTACGTTAACAGAATGGTTTGGGGTAAAAATGCAGATATTATAGACATTAGAGTAACTGACGATTTATTTGTTGTTGCTGTTGATGTGATTCCAAATAAAACAAATATTGCAGCGTTAAGCGAGTTATTGAAAAGTAAAGGCGCAATAGAAATAAGAGAAAAGGAGTTTGAAGATTAATACTATGAAATTAAATAAAATAAGCATAGCAATTTTAGTAAGTTCAAGCATAGCAATATTTGCATCTTGTTCAGCTGGAGGTGATAATCCTGGAATGGAATACGCACCAAATATGTATCATTCATTTGCATACGAACCCTTAACACAGGAAGCAGATAAACCAAATACGATTAATGCGAATGGTATGAACATGCGTTTACCTGCAGAACATACCATTGCACGTGGTCAATTGGATTTTGCTACTTATAATTTAGCAAAAACAGCTGAAGGATATGAAGCGGCTTCATCATTAAAAAATCCTGCACCTGCTTCGGTTTATAATTTAGCTGAAGGAAAGAGATTATTCAACATTAATTGTACTCCATGCCATGGTGAAGATGGACAAGGTAATGGTACAATAGTAGCGGATGGTAAATTTCCAAAAGTTCCTAGTTACGCTGAAAGATTGCCAACTATTAATGATGGTAAAGCTTTTTACTCTATTAAATATGGTAGAAATTTAATGGGTGCTTATGGTACTGTATTAACTCCAAGTCAAATTTGGCAAGTGATACATTATATCAATACGTATAAAACTTCAACTGCTGTTGCAGCAGTTGCTGATACCACAGTTAAAAAATAAGTTGAATTAATTATTTGAAAAAAAATTATGTCACACGATACACATATAGAAATTAAAGAAGAAAAATATACAGTAACTGAAGGCAATAAAAAGTGGTCGTACGGTTTAATGATTGTAGGTTTGCTTTTAACAATTTTGGGTTATTTTACTTATAAACCATTGATTGAAGGAATGGATTTAAGTGCTGAGGATTTGCACCAACTTGTTACCAAACGTTTATGGGCTAATTTATTAATTGATAGTTACTTTACTTTTATCATTGCTACTTGTGCAATTATATTTGTAGTAATTAGTCAGTTAACTAATGCAGCTTGGTATGTTGCTATTCGTAGAATACCAGAAGCAATGAGTACTTATATGATCATAGGTGCTGGTATTTTAGTAACTATCATATTGGTAAACTTTTATGTATTGCATGGTGGAATTTATCATTGGGCACATCCTGGTGTAATGGAAGCGGATCCTTTATTGGCTAAAAAAACATGGTATTTATCTCAACCATTTTATTTGGTGAGGTTAATATTGTTTACTGCATTTTGGATTTTTTGTGCTACTAAAATCAGAAACAATTCTCGCAATGAAGATTTAGTAGGTGGTATTGAAAATTTTGACAAGAATTTTAAAATATCAACTGTATTTTTAGTAGTATTTGGTTTTACTTTTAGCATGTTAGCTTGGGATTTAATGATGAGTATTGATGCACATTGGTACTCTACTATTTTTACCATTTATAACTTTGCTACAGGTTGGGTAAGTGCATTAACTGTAACTTATTTATTAGTTTGGTATTTAAGGGGTAAAGGTTACTTAGGTATTGTAACCGATGAACACCAACACGATTTAGGTAAATTTATGTTTGCCTTCTCTGTTTTCTGGACTTATATGTGGGTTGCCCAATTCTTATTAATTTGGTACGCTAATATTCCTGAAGAAGTAGTGTATTACCGTGAAAGAATGTTTGGTACTTACCAATTTAGTTTCTATATAAACATTGTTCTTAACTTTGTAGTACCATTCTTTATTTTTATGATGAGAGATGCTAAGAGAAATAGAAAAGTTGGTTATTTTGTAGGAGCAGCTTTGTTAATTGGACATTGGAATGACTGTTTTTTAATGGTAATGCCTGGGGCAATGGATTTACCAACTGCAATTACTGAACATAATCCAACTGGATCAATAGAAATTCCTAACCAAGGATATGGTTTTATTGAAATAGGATTATTATTGTTCTTTGCTGGTTTATTCCTTACAGTAGTAATGAAAGCATTGACTAAAGCAAATTTATACCCAACTCGTCATCCATTTATTTATGAGAGTGCAATGCACGATGTAGGTGTTTAATTTTTAATTTTACAACATATTTAAAACCTCAACTAGCAATAGTTGAGGTTTTTTTGTTTCTGATGACTAAAGCCAAACGGCAATGATTATACCTACTAAAGCATTTACATTTTAGGAAAGTGTGGTATTATTAATTATTTATCCGTGGAAGGTATACTTTTCAATCCACTCACTAAAAAACGGTTGGAGGGGAAAACAAATACTGACAAAGGTATATATTTGTTTCTTCAACAGTTTAAAACCCGCTGTTACAAAATGTTTCGTTTTTACGGAACTTTTTTGCCATTGCATGCGTCCTTGCCTGCAATAAGTTAATTTTTAAAAGGAATTTTTTATTTTCCTTTTCTATTTATTCTAATAAATAATCTTTAGGGTTTACTGGTGTACCATTTATTCTTACTTCATAATGGAGGTGAGGCCCTGTACTTCTTCCTGTGCTTCCTATATATCCTATAACTTGACCTTTCCTAACAATATCACCATTTTTAATAACTGAATTTTGAAGATGAGCATATACAGAAGTTTGACTTTCTGTATGCTTAATTACAATATAATTACCAAAACTATTGCTGTATTCAGAGAGTATTACCATTCCATTATCAGCGGCAAAAACTGTTGTTCCCCTTCCAGAACCAAAATCAATTCCATCAGTGAATCATTGTTATCTATTATGCTTGTTTTTTTTATTTCCATTTGTTGGCGAATATTTTAAAAATTAGTTTTCGTATTATTCTTGGGCAAAGCTAAAACTAAAAATCTTCAATTATAAAAAAGTAATATTACTGAAAAATATTTTATTTTTCAATGTTGATTATAAGTAAATTTGAAATGCAATTTATTTTTATAGTTTTGTTGATAGAATTAGAAAATGTAAATCTATTCAAAATTTTTTAACATGTCTATTTTTGGTTTACCATAGATTTACAGACAATTATCAAATTTAAAAAGTGCTTGATAAAAATATGATAGATAACAACGAAATAGATGCGGTCATTGAAAACTACAAGATAAATTATGAAAAATTTTGTATCGAAATGGAAGACCCTCAATTGTTTGAGGAATTATTTGACCTATGGGTTAAAAATTGGATTTCTGAAGATTTATTGAGTAATGAATACTTTGCATTTAAAGCATTAGAATTAACAAATTTATTTTATGACAAGTTTGATATTAGCATAAAAAACGATATTGCTTTCAATGTAAAGGCATTAACACAATATCCATACATTGTTCATCAAATATCAAATGAAATAATTCAAAACGATTTAATACAGCAATTAATAATTAAATATATTTCGCTGGATGGTAATTTAATTCGCTTGTTAAATAGCGAAAACAGAAAAAACCAAGACATTGTTCTCAATGCAATTGAAAGCAGTGAATATGGTTACAAATATGCAGATATTTCATTACAGCATAATTTAGAATTTGCAGAGAAAGCATGTACTTTAAATGGAATGGTATTACATTTTTTTCCTAATGAATTTTTGGAGAATAGGATGTTAAATATGATTGCTGTAAAGCAAAATCCAATTGCGCTTAAATATATTCATCCTGATTTTAAATCAGATATTGAAATGGTATGCGCTGCAATTTCCAAAAATATAAATTCATTGGTTTATTCAGATATTAAAATTTGGCAACATGAAGATATCTTATTGCTTGCCAAGCAATCTAATTCTGATTATATTCAATCACTTTACACAAAATTTTTAAATGTTGAATTATAAAAACTAAAATAAAAAATTTATGGAAAAATGGATAGACATTGTTAGGGATTTTAAAATTACACATACGAACAGCCGTTTTAATGAATGGGATTCTGAAAATACGCCTGAATATTGTTTTTATTATGAAATTGATTACTTAAATATTGAAGCCAGAGAAAGAGTTGTATTATGGTTTGAAAATAAAGCTGAATTTTCAAATTTTTTAAAATATGAACTTCCAATTAACTATTTAAAAAAGTTTTATCGCTTTGTAAAAGATATTGATGAAGAATCAATTGCATTAGATTTTTCTTTTTTCTTTATAGAAGAAGAAAAAGCGATAAAAAAACTTAACAATTATCAAAATAAAATAGATGAAATCATCAATGAAAATTCATTTGATTCATTTGCTGAAATATTAACTACTGCTTTTAACGATAAAAGAGAATGGTTTAAATCAGCTCCAAAAATATTATGGATTGGAAAAACAAGCAGCTTTTTTAAAGGTGAAGCACCTATTTTAAAAGATTTTTTAAGTTTATTTGGCACTGAGGAAAATGATAGTTTTAAATTATCCCATAAAATTAAAGACATTGGAACCTATAATTATTTAGAAGAAATATATTTTGATATTGAAATTCTTTTTAAATATATATTTGAGGAAATTGATAAATTATCTAATAATAACAATCAAAACAGTAAGGATAATGGCAATTTTTCAAGTAGCTTTTTAGGCTATTTTGATAAAATCAATGAGAGATTAAGTACTTTAGAAAACAAAGCAAAAGAAATTCAAACATTATATTTTAAAAAAATAAACTTGGCTAAAATCCAAGAATATAAAAATAAATTTAAAACAGCTAGAAACTCAGTGGAAACAACACCCTTTAATATTGAAGATCACAAGATAAAAGTAAATACCTTAGTTAATTTGTCTAAAACAGTTAAAGAAAACTGGAATTTTGAAAATGTAGATGAAAAAATAAAGTTTTTAAAAACAGAATTGAAAGCACTTATTTTTAATGATTATAATTACCATATTATTAATGAAAATGATACTTTGTTTTCGGATTCAAATATTTTGGAATTATACGAGTTGTTTGAAATTTCAAATACTTTATTAGTGGCCAATGATAGATTTCTTACTATTAATTTATTTATAAAACCACTTACTGATGAAAACAATGAAATTATTAACATAGAAGAAGTTTTTATTGAGGTAAATACTGGCAAAATTCTTTCAATTTAAATATACTAAAATGGAAGAACAATTAATGAATGAATTAAATGCTATTAAACTTAGTATTTTTAATAAATCTGGACTTATTGACCAATTAATTATCAAAATGTTTTCAAATCAAGATATAAGTCTTGGTGAAATTTTATTGAAAACTAATGAAAGTATTAAGAAAATGCAAAGTGTTGGTGAAAAAAAAGTAACACTTTTTAGGGCTTTTCAGTTGGACTTAATCAATAATCCTGAAAAATATTTAAATTTTTATAAATTCAGGTATGCAGATTTAATTGTACCAACGGAAAACATAGAAAATAAATCACTGTATGAAAAAGTAATGCTAAGTATTAAAGCATATGCTAACGTATTAAATGAATGCGGTAATAAAAGAGATGCAGAACTATTAGAAAAATACTATGGCATTGATTCTGAAATGTATAGTAAAGAACAGTTAGGCAGTTTATTGGGGTCAATAAGTTCGGAAAGAATACGCCAAATTTTATTTATCGAATTAGAACTAAAGAATTTTTTCGTAGGTAAAAAAGTAATGAATATTTCTCTAAACAAAGAAATTGTTAAGCAACTTAATGATGTAATCGAAAAAGCTAAGTTCACCTCAAAATTTTCTGACTATTTAGATTTAAATTCAAAAATTAATTTTGCTAAACAAGATAAAATTGCAGAACTTTTCTTGTGTAGCTTAACTAAAATAGATGACCATGAAATTTTATTAGATCAAGATGTAGTTGGGAATTATAAAAAAGAATATAATAAAATTATACAAAAACTTAAAAAAAGTGTATTTCCCCTTAAACTACATAAAATAACCTCTGATGAAATTATATTCAATTCTGTTATCAATCTAAATCATGAAATTATTAGTGTAATTGATCAAAACAATGAAAAATATTATTCATTGCATTGGAAAGAATTAGGTGGAATTGATTATCAGTTTAAAAGAATATTGTTTGAAAATGCTGGCGTAATGTCACGCATTGAAATTATAAATGAATATAATAGGAGAGCAGTATTAGCAGGATGTGAACAAATATTAGAAAGTCAATTAAAAATTAAGTCAGACAAATATTTTAAAGGTCAGAAAAATGGGTATTGGCAATTTAGAACTGAAAATTTTGAAAATATTAGACAGTTTATTGATCAATTTATACAATCAAAAGGCGGTAAAATAACTTTTAAAGAAGTAAAAGATTTAGTCTTTGAAAAGGGTTTAAAATACCCAGATAATTCAATTAGAACATATATTACAAATATATGTTCAATATCTTCCAATGACTCCAATTTATTTGTTCATAAAAACTATATAGAAAGTTTCCCTGAAATATCATTGTTGAATAAAAGAAGAGTTGATGTTAGTCATAAAATTATAAATATAGTAGTTAAATTTCTTCAAGAAAATAATTTATTACTTAATGAAGAAGCTTTATATGAAAAGGTTAAAGCTGATTTTGAAAAAGAAAATGGTAGTATTAGAAAAGCTGATTATGGAAATATAGTTAATAAATTTCTGGAAATTGGCATCTTAGATAGGTTTGAAACAGAAAATAGAAATAAAATTGGCTTAAATGAAACTGTTTTAGCTAATTATGACTTAGTTAATTTGGGCAAACAATTAGAACCAGGATATAAAACTAAAATAAGGTCTTTTGTTATTAATTATTTAAAGAATAAGGAAAACAACCAATGTTTTAAAAAAGAATTATGGGATGAATTTCATTATTTAATTCCAACAAATATTAATCGCAATGTTTTTTATAAAATAATAAATGATAGTAAGTTTTTTGAAATTATTGGTAAAGGACAAAAAAGTGCTATTAAGCTGAAAATAAATTTATTGCCAGAGCCAAAAGATTTAACTTTTGAACTAGAAATTCCAGAAATTGAAGCAATAAATAACTTTTCTAGACATGAAACGCCAATAAATTATGACAGACAAAAATACGATTGGGTAGCTCTAAAAACTAAGCTTAGAAAAGAACTAAAAGGAAATAATTATTTCAATGATTTTGAACTTGATGTTGGATTAGATCAATTTTATAATGCTTTAAATAGAAATAGTTCAAGTAGGTTTGGAGATATTTTGTTACAACCTCTTTATGATTTGTTTTTTTATAAATCGGATTATTACGACCGTGACAGTTGCTTTTTTAGGGTAACTTTTTGTTATGAACCTTTTCTTAAAGTATTTTTAAATGATTCTTCTAAATTAAAAGGTTTAGTTGAAACCATCAATCAATTTGATGAAATTAAGGAATTACACACTTTCAAATTTAATCTCAAAAATGTGGTTCTTACCAATTCAGACGACAAAACTAAAAAGAATTTTTCTTATATATTAAACACACTAATTTATTATAGAAATGAAGTTGGTCATGAAATTGTTAAAGAAACCTTAGATATGGGCATTTCGAAACAATTTAAAACCATCGTAGATTTTATAGCTTTATATATATATACTTCATTGATTTTAGCTAAGGGTAAATAATTAAAATGTTTAAATATTTTGATTTTTTTTAGTATAAATCTAATCTCATATTTAGGTAGTTTTCTTAATTTATAAAATTTTAAGATTTGCGTTTTATTTTTTTTGTTTATGTTTGCTAAACAATTGAAAAACATTTCATACATATTATTTGCATTGTTTTACTTGGCGCTTTCTACTCATGTAAGTGCAAGCATTCATTTTTGCGGTGGCAGTATTACTAATATTAGCTTTTTTGAACATGAAGCTGATGATGCCTGTGAATGTGGTAAAATGACGGATAATGCATGTTGCAATGATTTGGATTTTCAATGTAAAACCAATGAAAATACTACCAATTCACTCAAACAAATAAGTTTTAATTTTACTCAAAATTTTAACATTCTTGTATTGTCTTTTTATCAAAAAGTTTTTAGCATAAATGATGTTTATAAAACGCAAACATTTTATATTTTTGACAATAAACCTCCCTATAATTTATTGCACTTGAGTGCAATTTCTCTTCGTATTTAGCATATAAAAAGTATTTCCATTTTAAGTAATTATATTATTTTAAAATGAATCTTTGAACTGATAACACCTTCCATGGTTTTTGAATCAGTTTAATTTAATTTTTTTTATTTTTTAAACTATTGATTCTAACTATTGTTATCAATATAAAAAAACGAGTACAAATATGAAAATAACATTTTTAAGCTCTTTAATAATAGCAATTACTTTATTGGTGTCATGTGAAAAAGATACCCCACCACCAGTAGTAACAGTTGCCACCACGAATGTATCAATTACCTTTAACAATACAGTGAATGGTAAAACAATTAGTTCATCGGACACTAATTATAGGAATGCCGCGGGTAATTTATATACCATCAATTTACTTAAATACTATGTAACCAATATGGTATTAGTTGATGAAAATAACAAAGAGTGGTTGGCTAAAAACTATCAATTAATTAATATAGATGAACCATCTCAAAACACATTTTTACTAAGTGGAATTCCGAATGCAAAATACACTAAAATGAAGTTTATATTAGGTGTAGATTCATTGAGAAACTTATCTGGTGTGCAAGATGGATTTTTAGACCCAAGTTATGGTATGCTATGGGATTGGAATACTGGTTATATTTTTTTTAAACACGAAGGAAATTACAAGAATACATTAAATGAAATAAAACCTTTGCGCTTACATTTGGGAAAAGATTTGGGAAGAGGAAATGTGGAGGTGAATTTACCCATAATTAATTTTAACGGAGCCTTATCAAAAATAACGATTGATTTTGATTTGAATAAAGCTTATGCTGTTCAAAATACCATTGATTTTAATATTGACAATGACCGTCAATCTACTGCCGCTGTTGATACTTTTTGGATGGTGAATATGAGGAGAAATTTGGAAAAATCTTTCACTTTTAATAAAGCAGAATAATTAAAATGAAGAAAAAAATAGTAATTATTTTTATAGCATTTGCAATCATTGTTATTGCTTGCCAAAAAGACAGAGACATAGTTGCTCCCGTTAAAATATTAGGGAATGACACTCCTGCGACACCTTATAATTTGGTAGCTCCAATTGGATTTCCACCTATAAAAATTCCTGCTTCCAATCCAATGACTGTAGAAGGAATAGCATTAGGAAGGAAACTGTTTTATGATCCTATTTTATCCTTAGATAATACACAAGCATGCGCAAGTTGCCACAGGCAAAATTTTGCTTTTACCGATAGTAATACCAAATTTAGCAAAGGAGTTTCAGGTGCAATTGGTGTTAGAAATGCGCCACCTGTTATGAATTTAGCTTGGGAGAAAAAGTTTTTTTGGGATGGTGGCGCTGCTACTATTGAAGACCAAGTAATTGGTCCTATTCAAAATCCAATAGAAATGCATGAAACCTTGACCAATGTAATATCCAAATTGAGGAGTCATGCAGAATATCCAAAATTGTTTAAAAAAGCTTTTGGTACCGATAGCATTACCACCATGCTTTTAATGAAAGCAGTGGCACAGTTCGAAAGAACCATTATTTCGGCCAATAGTAAATACGATAAATACGTAAGAGGTGAATTAGATTTGTCGGCTGATGAGTTAGCAGGAAAAGAATTATTTATAGATCAAACAAAAGGTGATTGTATTCATTGCCATATATTGGGTAGCACCTTTACCGATTTTGATTTTAAAAACAATGGATTGGATTCTGTTTTTAAAGACTTAGGCAGGTATAAAATTACTTTAAATGATGCTGATAAAGGAAAATTCAAAACACCTACATTAAGAAATATAGAACTAACAGCTCCTTATATGCACGATGGGAGATTTACTACTTTGGAACAAGTGATAGAACATTATAACAGTGATTTTATTATTACGCCAACTACCGATGTAAATATTGCTTTGTTAGATAAATTAAGAGGTAGGATGTCGCCAATAGAAAAAACACAACTCATAGCATTTTTAAAAACCCTAACAGACTATGATTTTATTACAAACCCCAATTTTAAAAAACCATAATAAAATGAAAAATTTAATATTAATGACATTGGCCATTTTTAGTTTAATGGCATTTACCTATAAAGAAAAACCAACTACTGCAAAGTTTAAAGTATTTGGAAATTGCCCGCAGTGCAAAGAAAGAATAGAAGGAATATTGGAAGTAAAAGGAGTGAAGTTGGCAGAGTGGAATGTAGATACAAAAGAGATGGAAGTAGTATACATGGCTGATAAAATTACCATTGAAAAAATACATGAATTGATAGCCAGTGTTGGCCATGATACTGAAAAAGTTAAAGCTCCAGATCAAGTGTATTTGAAACTGCCAGATTGCTGCATGTATAGGGATAATGACAATACTCATCATGATTAGGGTTTTAAGTTTTAAGTGTTAAGTATGAAAAAAAATAAGGAATAACGAATTGTAACTTAGCATTACGTTTGTTTGTTTTAGCTGCTTGCTACTGGCAACTAGAATCTAGCATATGGTATCTGGCATTTTTTATCATTCATTTTTTATCATTCATTTTTTATCATTCATTCATACTTCATACTTTATAATTCATTATTCAAAATTTTATAAAAAATGAAAAAATACTACTTAATGGTTGTGTTGGTTTTGCTATGCAATTATGTAATTGCGCAGCAAAATTTGAACCTAAAAGGAATAGTTGTAGACACTGACTTAAAAGGAAATATTACGCCTATTCAAGGAGCTTTTGTTAGGTGGATGAATGAAAAAAACTTTGTAGCATCTGACAGCAACGGTGTTTTTATTATACCTTTTTCAAGTCAAACAAAGTCTTTAATTGTTTCGTATGTTGGGTACAAAACCGATACTATTTTAGTGGCGGAAAAGAAGTTTGTAAAAGTACTTTTAATTACAAAAAATAGGCTCAAAGATTTAAATATAAATGTAGAAAGAAAAGGTTCAGAAGTTAGTTTTATTGATCCTTGGAAAACTACTATTATGAACGAAAAAGAATTATTTAAAGCTGCATGTTGTAATTTAAGCGAAAGCTTTGAAACCAATCCATCTGTTGATGTAAATTTAACGGATGCCATTACTGGAACAAAGCAAATTCAAATGCTTGGATTGGCCAGTCAATATACTCAATTAACGCAAGAAATGATTCCAGGAGCCAGAGGTTTGGCGGTAAATTATGGAAGTGCATACACGCCAGGAACATGGATCAATAGCATACAAGTTACCAAAGGTATTGGTTCGGTAGTTAACGGATTTGAAAGTGTTGCGGGGCAAATAAATACCGAGCTACATAAGTCGGATGTAAAAGAAACAGTATACTTTAATGCTTATGCGGGTGAAGGTGGAAGGTATGAAGCCAATTTGAATTATGCGCATAGAACTTCTAAAGCATTTAGTCACATGATTTTATTGCATACCAGTGCACTAACCAATAGAATGGATAATAACCATGATGGCTATTTGGATAATCCCTTGGGTTATCAATTAAACGCCATGTACAGGTTTAAGTATGATAAAGGTAAAGGATTAATTATTCAAGGTGGAATTAGGAATTTAATTGATACCAAAACAGGTGGACAATTTAACTTTGAAGAAAAGAATGATACTATAAATCGTTTGTATGGTATTCAAATCAAAGCTTTTAGAAACGATGGCTTTTTAAAAGTGGGCTACGTATTTCATAAAAAAATATATAAAAGCATGGGTCTACAGCTTTCAGGTGCTAATCAAAAATATGAAACTTTTTTTGGTAATAATACCTATAAAGGAACTCAAAATTCTTTTTATTCTAACTTCATTTACCAATCGTTAATTAGTTCAAGCGACCATAAATTTAAAACTGGTTTGAGTTTAATGATTGATAATTATGATGAACAATTGTACAATTTTAAAAGCTATCAATTTAAACGAAATGAAATAGTTTCAGGTGCATTTTTTGAGTACACATATAGTTTTTTAACAAAGTTTACTTTAGTGGCAGGCCAACGTTTAGATTATAATAATTTGTACGGCTTATTTTATACGCCACGTTTGCACATGCGTTATGCTTTGAACAATGCAATGGTGTTAAGGGCAAGTGGCGGTAGGGGACAAAGAACAGCAAATATTATAGCAGAAAATACAGGACTTTTGGTAAGTGCTAGGCAATTTATTTTTGCCAATAATAATCAAACAAATGCATATGGATTACAGCCAGAAGTGGCTTGGAATTATGGATTGAGTTTAACCAAAAACTTTAAACTGAATTATAGAAAAGGTAGTTGGACGATTGATTATTATTATACACATTTTCAAAATCAAATAGTGGTGGATAGGGATATAAACGCGCAACAAGTAAGGTTTTATAATTTAAAAGGAAATTCGTTTTCAAATAGTTTGCAAGTGCAACTAGATTATGAAATATTAAGGCGTTTGGATATTAGATTGGCTTACCGGTTTTATGATGTTCAAACGCAATATGATTCTCTTGGTTTAAAAGAAGTGCCGTTAATTGCTGCGCATCGTGCGTTTTTTAATATCAGTTATACTACTAAAAACAAATGGAATTTTGATGTAACGTGGCAATGGATTGGCGAAAAGCGATTACCAAATACTCAATCTAATCCTACTGAAAACAGGATTTCCAATTACTCTTCGGCCTTTACTTTATTGAATTCACAAATTAGTAAAAGTTTGTTTGATAAAAAATTCGATATGTATGTTGGCGTTGAAAATATATTAGATTTCAAACAAAGCAATCCAATCATAGATGCACAAAATCCTTTTGGAAGTTACTTTGATGCCAGCATGGTTTGGGGTCCAGTTTTTGGAAGAATGATTTATAGCGGATTGAGGTTGAAGTTTTAGGAAGTATTAATTATGAATTGGGCACTGGGTGGTGAGAGATGAGAAATGGGAAATGAGATTGGGTAAGTTATTAATTATGAATGATGAAGTATGAATTGGGCACTGGGTGGTGAGAGATGGGAAATGAGAAATGAGATTGGGTATGTTATGAAGTATGAATGATGAAGTATGAATTGGGCACTGGGTGGTGAGAGATGAGAGATGAGAAATGGGTATGTTATGAATGATGAAATGGACATCAAAAACAACCAGAAACCCGCCACCCGCAACTATTTTAACTCGTAACAAAAACAACCCGTAACCCGTTATCTCGTAACCCGCTTACCTAGTAACCCGCAACTCTTATAACCCATTAACTCGTAACTTTTTTAAATCGTAACCCGCATCACCCGAAACCCTTTAAAAAGGAGCGTCTCCGTTATATGTATTATTCGAAGAGTTGTCATCTTCTACATCACTGTCCCAGTTTATTGATGAGCTAACTGTAATTGTACCATTATTGCTTCCACTGTTATCGTTATAGTCAGGAACATTGTAATTGTCAAAATCTGTTTTATCGGCAAATTTGGTAAATTTACCTATAAATCGTAAACGAACATTGTCCAATTCACCATTTCTATGCTTTGCAATCATAATTTCGGCTTCATCTTTACAAGGCGTTCCGTCATCCCACTCTGTTAATTTATAATAATCAGGTCGGTAAATAAACATTACCATATCGGCATCCTGCTCAATAGAACCTGATTCACGTAAATCGGAAAGAATTGGTCTACCAGTTTGCGTTCCAGGAGTTGAGCCCGAACCACGTTTTTCACTCTGACGACTTAATTGAGCTAATGCAATAATTGGCACGTCTAGTTCTTTTGCTAAAGCTTTTAAACTTCTAGAAATATAACTTACTTCTTGCTCTCTATTTCCATTTTTATTGTTGGCATCATCGCCACGCATTAACTGTAAGTAATCAACAATAATCATTTCAATATTGCTTTGTTGTTTTAGTCTGCGGCATTTTGCACGCAATTCAAACACTGAGATCGCAGGCGTATCATCTATGAAAATGGGTGCATCACTCAGCTTCGCAATTTTTGAATTTAATTGTTGCCATTCATGGTCAGCTAAAGTTCCTTTTTTAAGTTTATCTGATTCAATTTCAGCTTCCGCGCTAATCATACGTGTTACTAATTGGCGCGAACTCATTTCTAAAGAAAAAATAGCCACACCCCTTAATGTTTCGGTATTTGCCATACAAGCATTTCTGGCTACACTTAATGCAAAAGCAGTTTTACCCATCCCAGGACGTGCGGCAATAATAATTAATTCTGATTTTTGGAAACCAGAAGTTACCCTATCTAATTTAGAAAAACCAGAAGGAATTCCTGTTAAACCACCTTCTTTTCCACGTAAACTTTCTATTTCAATAATTGCTTCTTGAACTACACCGCTAATGGCGCGGTAATCTTTTTTAATATTTCCCTGAGAAACTTCAAATAATTTACGTTCGGCACTGTCTAACAATTCAAAGGCATCGGTTCCATCTTCATAAGCTTCAGTACTTATTTCACCACTTATTCTAATTAATTCACGTTGTAAATATTTTTGAGCAATGATACGAGCGTGGTATTCAATATTTGCTGCCGAGGCAACTCTATTAGTTAATGAAGTTACATAATAAGCACCACCAGAAATATCAATGGTACCTTGTTTTTTTAATTCTTGCGATACAGTTAAAATATCTACAGCACTTCCATTTTGCCAAAGGTTCACTATGGCTTCATAAATGTTTTTGTGTTTAGGATCGTAAAAACTATCAGCTTTTAAAACTTCGGTAATTACATTAATAGCATCTTTTTCAAGCAATAACGCACCTAAAACTGCTTGTTCTAACTCTGGTGCTTGCGGTGGAAGTTTACCAGATTCAAAAATTTGAGCATTTGTAAGTACACGTTTTTTTCTGTTAGTTGCCAATTCAGCCATTTTAAAATTTATTTTATTCTTGTATAGGTTTCCTCAATATTGCATCAATAAATTTGGGTAAACAACTAGAAAAATAGTATTCACATATTTCAAAATTTTGTGAGTTAGATGTGTATAACTGCAATGAACATTTGTTAATAAGCTGATATAGTTATTATTTTTGTGAACATTAATTTAACATAAAAATGCTAAAGCACTCAGGTTTATAACAGCAAACAATAAGCAGGTAATAATTTCTTAACAATTAAAGTGGGCAATAAAATTTGAAATATCTATGTTTTAAAATAAATCAAAACCTTAATAATTTGTTTATAGGCAATTTGAAATTTAAATATACTTTTGCAATCTAAAAAATAACATATGAAAAAAATAATTTTACTAATTTTAATTACCATTGGAACTTTAACAAATTATGCTCAAACTACCATTGAGAATTTTAACTATGGTTCTACAATGGATACATTAACAAATCCAGCAAATGGTGGTGTAAACTGGAAAACCCATAGTGGTACGAAAGGAAGTTTTACTAGTAGTTTAATTTACAATACCACTTCATTAACCTATGCTGGTTATAGTTCATCTGGAGTTGGTGGTGCTGTTGAAGTATGGGGAGTGGCAAGATCAGAGGATGCAAATAGAATGGTATCAGCGTACACTAGTGGATCTGTTTATGCTTCATTTTTGCTAAGAATTGACTCAGTAAATTCTTTATCTACTGTTGGTGATTATTTTGTGCATTTTGGTGATACATTTGGCGCGGTTTCTCTTACAAATTTTAAATCAAGAATGTTTACTAAAATTGGGAGTGTTGCTAATACCTATAAAATTGGTTTAACAAAATCTGGTGCAGGTGCCGTTGCAGTTTTTTCGCCTGATTATGCATTTGGCAGTACTGTTTTAGTGGTACTAAAATACAAATTTGATTTATCAGCTACAGCGAATGATTCAGTTTCAGCCTATATTTTTACTACTGGTGTACCTACTACTGAGCCAACTACACCCACATTAGTTGCCACAGATGTTACCGCAGCTGATTATACAATATTAAGATCATTTTGTTTAAGACAAGGAAGTTTGGCTAACTCACAATTTAAAGCATTAGTTGATGGTATTAGAGTTTCTAACTCATGGGGAACAAGTGTTTTACCCGTTAAATTTACTAGCTTCAATGCAACTATCAATAACAAACAAACCAATTTAACTTGGACTACCGCAAGCGAAATCAATAACAAAGGTTTTAATATTGAAAGAAGTTTGGATGGTGTTAATTATGAAACCATTGGATTTGTTAAAGGAAATGTAAACTCAAACCGTGTCAATAAATACAGCTTCATTGATGCCAATCATGCCAGTGCATTTTACAGATTGAAGCAAATAGATTTTGATGGTAAATTTGATTATTCAAATATCATTTCTGTTCAAGGAAATGATTTATTGATTGACATTACTCCAAATCCTTTTAACAATGTGATTGAAATAAACAGCAACGGTCATTTAGTAAATGTTGAAGTTTTAGACATTACAGGTAAAATAGTGATAACAGAAACTATCAATGGTAGTAAAACTACTTTAAACACTGCTAGTTTGAATAATGGTGTTTATTTTGTTAGAATAAATAATGGTGAGTCAGTTATAACAAAACGCCTCATTAAAAACTAAAATTTCATAATTCAAGAAGCTGCCTCGCAAGGGCAGCTTTTTTTTTGAAATTTATTTACTAATTTTTTTGTTAGTTATAAAAAAAAATATAAAAATGTTTGAAAAATATTATTCCGATTTATCGTAAGCCTTAATAATATCCTTTACTAATTTATGTCTTACCACGTCTTCATAGGTTAAATATTGGAAATGAATGCCTTCAATATTATCTAATATTTTTACTGCTTTTAACAATCCTGACATTTGTTTTTTTGGTAAATCAATTTGCGATAAATCGCCAGTAACAATTACCTTGGCATGAGGACCCATGCGAGTTAGGAACATTTTTAATTGTAAATCTGTGGCGTTTTGGGCTTCATCTAAAATAACAAAAGCATTGTCTAAAGTTCGTCCACGCATAAATGCTAAAGGCGCAATTTCAATTACACGAGTTTCAATATGTTGCTTGAGTTTTTCAGCAGGAATCATGTCGTCTAAGGCATCGTATAACGGACGCAAATAGGGATCAATTTTCTCTTTTAAATCGCCAGGCAAAAAACCTAAATTTTCACCGGCTTCCACTGCGGGACGAGCTAAAATAATTCGTTTTACTTCTTTGTTTTTTAAAGCTTTTACAGCTAAAGCAACTGCAGTATATGTTTTACCCGTTCCTGCAGGGCCAATGGCAAAAAGAATGTCGTTTTTTTGAATAAACTCCACCATAGCTTTCTGATTTGGAGTTTTAGCTTTGATAGCTCTTCCACCATTTCCATACAAAATGATATCGGAATTTGCTAAATTACCTCCATTTTCATTGTTTCCAATTTCATCATTTTGAAAATCACCAGCCAATAAAGCTTTAAATTGAGTGTCACTGATCGTACCATTTTTGTATATAATATCACCTAATTGAGTGAATTTACTTTCAAATAATTCCATTTCTAAATCATCGCCAGTAAGCATTAATTGGTTACCACGACTAACAATTTTTAATTTGGGAAAATGTGCTTGTAGGATCTTTAAATTACGGTTATTATTGCCCAATATTTCTAATGGATCTAAATTTTCGATAAGAATTTCTTTATTGTTCAAATTATTTGCTGCTTAATTATATTTTTGCACGAATTTATTAAATAACTCAAGCCACACAAGTGAATATTATTACGCTCACATCCGATTATGGAAATAACAGTCATTATATCGCCTCAATAAAAGGTAATTTATTGAAGCATATTTCTAATATTCAATTAGTTGATGTCTCTCATGGTATTCAGAAATTTAACAAGATTGAAGCGGCTTTTGTTTTAAGTAACAGTTATAAAAATTTCACAGACGGGAGTATTCATTTAATTTGTGTAGAAACTAACATTTTTGAATATAAAAATATTGTGATTGCAAAGCATCAAAATCAATATTTTATAGGTTTAGATAATGGAATTATTAACTTAATTTTTGACCATCAACCAAATGAAATTTGGATATTAAAAAAAGTATTATTAGCAAACGTTGACTTATTTATTGAAAATGATGTTTTTGTAAAAATAGCAGAACACCTGGTGAATAAATTGCCTTTGGCGGATATTGCTGAATTAGGAAAATTGACAAGTGATTTAACCCTAAGTAAATTAGCCATTGACGAGGATGGAATAACAGCTTATGTTTCTTTTATTGATGGTTTTGGAAATATTCATTTTAATTTGAGTAAATCCACCTTTGATGAAGTAAGAAAAGGTAGGAAATTTAAGGTTTTTTATGCTAGAAAAAACTTTTTTGATGAAATTTCACAGCATTATTCCGAAGGAATTCCTGGAACGGAATTGTTGTTGTTTAATTCTAATAATTTTATGGAGATAGCTACAAATCGAGGAAATGCATCGCAATTATTAGGGCTTAAACTTAACAGTAAAATAATGATTGAATTTTTTAATTAAATATATGATAACAAGAGTAGTAAGACTGAGTTTTGACCCAAATAAATTAACAGATTTTTACAAAGTATTTGAAGCAAGTAAAATACATATTGCAGCATTTGAGGGCTGCAATGGTTTACAATTAATGCAAGATGCTACGGAAAAGAATGTACTATACACATTAAGCTATTGGGAAAATGAGGAAAGTTTGAATAAATATAGGTTTTCGGAGTTATTTAAAGCTACTTGGAGTGAAACAAAAATTTTGTTTAACAATAAGCCACAAGCATTTAGTTTAGAATTACTACAAAAAGTAAAATAATATTTGCTTATAAACCAAATATTTTTACTTTTGCAGCCCTTAAAAATAACAATTTTAATGGCGGGGTGGCTCATAAGTTAGTAAAAGGATTCATATCCGTTAACTAACGGACAGCAGTTCTGGAAAACAAAAATAATGGCGGGGTAGCTCAGATGGTTAGAGCACAGGATTCATAACCCTGAGGTCGGCAGTTCGATTCTGCTCCCCGCTACATTTAAAAAAGCTTTACAGTTTATACTGTAAAGCTTTTTTTGTTTTCAATAAAATTGAACGCATTTTAATTTAAATACTGTTTCAATTCCTGGAATTGAGTAAATTGACTTCAATAAAAAAAACACCTTAATTTAAAATAGTTAATTATAATTGCAGCATTAATTAAAAAATGCCAGCATCAATACTTGTAGCTACCAATGAAAAGAAGTGGTTAAAAAAAATAATAGAAGAAAAGTTTCAACTTGATATAACAGATAGTTATTCTTGCAAACGACTCAGTGAATTATTATCTAAAGACCTTAATTTAGAAATAAATTACAATACTATCAGGCGTATTTTTGAAGTGGTAAAAACTAAAAGCAATCCATCTGTTTATAGCTTAAACATACTTGCCAAATCAATAGATTTTAAGGATTTTGAAGCTTTTAAAAAATACATTTACAAATTTGACAATGATATTTTTAACGAATTAATTCATTTGAGTTATGAGCGAAAAAAAATAGATCATCAACTGATGATGGAGTTAATAAAAGATTTGAATTCGCCAAACTGGGAACAAATTTATCTTTTAAAAAATGTAATAGATTTATGTATCCAATTACAAGATTTTGACTTTTTAAAACAGGTAATCCACTTGGAATATAATGAAGGAAATGAAGAGTTTTTAGAGAAATTTACAGTCTGTTTTCAACGATTATATTTTGAAGCTAAAAATAAAAATTCAGCTGTAAATAATTTCATTTTACAGCATATAGCTACCTCAGAAATATTACAAAGAATATTATTACAAGTATATGTTAGTGAAGATTATTTAAATGATTTTTGGGGAGATTGGTTAGCCGCTGCCTCAGTTAATTTAGTTCACGACATGGAAGTATTTAAAAGTGTATTATTATGTCAAAAAAAATACAATAAAAACCTTATAAATGAAGCAAAAGAATTATTTGTAATTGCTAAAAATGCTGTTTTTAATTCAGAACAAATGGTTCATCCAATTTTATTAGGTAGGATAGCAGCTTGGGATAAAATATTAAATGCTAGTTCACATCAACCTCCTTTATATTTTAATCAAATTACGAGTAGTTTCGATCAAGCATGCTATTTTGTTTTTTACTACAGACTTATCAATGTATATCTTAAGCCAAAAAATCAAAATGGAATATTAGCATCCATTGATTTAAAAAAACTTCCAAGCACATTAGGAGCTTTTGACAAAAAACTATTGAATAAATTTTATTTAACCTCCTCATTATACTATCATCATTTAGCTGAATTTGAAAAGGCTAAAACTGCTTTGTTAAAAGTAGATGAACACAGGTTAGATGTTTGGGAAATAGATTGGTTTTATAAGAATTTTAAATTACTTAGTGATTTATATAATTAAATAATGGGAGTATTATTTGTAATTTTAAGTGCCATTTGTTTTGGTATAAGCAATGCATATTGGAAAAAAGCAATTGGACAAAAATCCTTTTATGTAGTTATTTTTTTTAGGGGTTTATTTACTTCCACATTATATGGATTGATATTGGTTTTGAATTATATATTTAATTTTTTACCAACTATACTTTTATCAACTGATATTGTTTCAATTTCAACTTATATTTATGCTATTTTATTATCCATATTTAGTGGAATTGGATTGTATTTTTTTGTTAAATCAATTCAAACAGATAAGATTAGTGTTGTAGTTCCGCTCTCATCAATTAATGTGTTTTCTGTTTTAACAGCAGTTTTTATATTGAATGAAACATGGAAAAACGAATACATTGTTCAAATTGGATTAGTCGTTTTTGGGGCATTATTAATTTATTCTTCTTCAAAACGTGATAATAAAATTAGTTCCAATAAAAACATCATTTTAACAAGTATTTTAGCTGCTTTTTTTTGGGGGATTTCCTATGCTTTATTTAAGGTTTCTATTCAGAAAATTGGCGCATTGGCATTTGCTTTTATTTTAGAATTAACCATCACTTGTTTTGCGTTTTTCTTAATCATTTATAATCAGGTTTTTCATGAAATATTAACTGGTAATAAAATAAAACACTACATTGTTTTATCATTACTGTTGTTTTTTGGCACATTATTTATCAATTTAGGTTTACAGCATACACCAATTATAGTAGTGAATATTCTTTCAAATATTACACTGTTAATTTCCTTATTACTAGGTTTTATTTTATACAATGAAAAACTAAATTGGAAAGAATGGCTAGGTATTTTATTGATATTGATTGCCATTTTTCTAGCTTCATTTTTATAAAAACTGCAATTCAATTATTTGATTTTAATTGATATCATTTGTACTCATTTGTACCCATAGGTTTATTGTTGGAATGTTTTATTTGTAAAAAATAAATAATAAACAAAATGGAAAACTACAGATTATCTCTTCAAGGTAAGAGCAAACAAGGATCAAAATCATTTTCAATTGAAGTAAGTGTTGAACCAAAAAATTTCCAAGGTGGGTTTACTCAATGGATTGGAAATAGTAGAAATAAAGATGCTGTTTCAGCATGGTTAAAAAATCAATGTCCGGGTTATGATGAATTAAGGTGTTATGGACACCAGCTAATTAGTTAATATTTTATCAACTTCTATTTTTAAAAGAATCAAATAGATATTCATAAAGTTTATACTCATTCAATGAAATTCAAATACATTACTAAATTACTTCAATTGATATGAATTTTGAATTTAGTTCAGCTATTACTAGAGGTGGTAATGTTCTTACGCCTGAAAAAATAATTATTTCTACAGATTTTATTACTTGGAAAAAAAGAAACAAGTATTTAATTGGAGTTGATTCTATTAGCATTCCTCTTGATAAAATATCGGGAGTTGAAATTCAAAACAAAATTTTGGGTGCAGATATAATTATAATAAGTAACGGGTTGAGTAAAATAACAGCTAAAAACTTTACTGCAGCGGATGCAGAAAAAATCAAAGAAATTTTAATTAAATAATAAAATGGCAAAGGATTACACAAAATACGCTATCGAAGGTGTAGCAGAAAATTTAGGAAAATCAAAATTAGCATTGGCTATTATTGAAGATTACGTGAGCAAAAATTTAGTGGATTTTGCCATATTAAACGCTGCTTTTCCTGATGAATGCCAAGGTGGTATTCATGGTGTTTTTAGAAAAAAAGAAGATGTAAAGGATTTCAAAAGGTACTACATGAATATGCCTATTACATTAATTGATGGCAATATAATTGTAGTTTCTAACCAATGGGGAATTGATAATATACCCGGATTGATTGACAGGGCAAATAAGTTAGGATATAAAATCATTCAATCCAAAATAGAAGCCAAATCAACAATGGAAGATTCAATACAAATTGATTTTGAAAATATAGGAGCTGATGGTTTTAAACAACTTATTATCGATGAAATTGGTAATGGAGATGATGATGCAATTGTTGCGATATTTAATGCTTTAATTGATTACTTGAATGCCGATGAAAAAAACAGAAATATTGGTTGGTACGTTATACTTTTCATATACACTTTAGATCAAATGGACTGGGAAGTTGATTATGATATTAATAGATTAAATTATAATATTACTAAAGAAACATTCTTTTCATTTAATCCTGAACGACAAGATGAGAATGGTTGGGAGTCTACTTCCGATTATATTTGGACTGACCTTAAAACTGGCACAAAAGGAACTTTCCTTGAACTTTTATTAAAAAGATTAAACCTAACAAATATTGATGACTCACTATTAGATGAAAAACTTACTGATGCAGCAGTTACTTATTTTTGGTTTTCTATGGTTAATTTTATTTTATCTTCAAAAATACATGATAAAGAAGAACTTACTAAACTCATGTGGACAGTATTTGAAGATCCATTCCATTCTAATTACTCAGATATTGATTTTTGCGGAGAAACCCCAGGTGCAAACGCAATGAATATAATCATTAATGATTTATTAGGATACGAATACAATCATTTTAATTGTGAAGAGAATGATGAAATGGAACCATATGGCGACTATATGACTGATTATTCTGCTGTAGCTAAGGATATATTAGATCGTGATATTTTTGATGATATTCTTTTAAATAACTAATATTTAAATCTTCTACATCAAATAAAATCATTCTATCATTTTATTTAAGAAAAAAATATGGCAAAGGACTATTCAAAATACACGATTGAAGGCGTGACAGAAAATTTAGGGAAATCAAAATTAGCATATGCTATTATTGAAGATTATGTTAGCAAAAATCAAGTGGATTTTGCCATGTTAAACGCTGCTTTCCCTGATGAATGCCAAGGTGGTATTCATGGTGTTTTTAGAAAAAAAGATGATGTAAAGGATTTCAAAAGGTACTACATGAATATGCCTATTACATTAATTGATGGCAATATAATTGTCGTTTCTAATCAATGGGGAATTGATAATATACCCGGATTGATTGACAGGGCAAATAAGTTAGGATATAAAATCATTCAATCCAAAATAGAAATTGAGGAAATTGAAGAAGTTATAACTGAATATATTGTTGAAAATAAATTACAAGATGTTACAATTAATATTTCGGGAAAAATAACCACTTATTTCTTTGCAACTATTGATAATGAATTCTTGCCTGAATTTAAAAATGCGATAGGTGAAGCATCTCAGAAAAAGATAAGTATGGAAGCATTTTTACAAAGTCTTCTGTCTTTAACACTTAATGATGGAATAGACAATTTACCAGATTTCAAAGACAATTTGAATATGGAAAAATTTAATTTGTTATGCCCTAAATTATTTGAAATAATTTATACAATTGAAAATGGAGATTCTGGTGATCATTATTGGTTATATGAAAAAATATTTACCTCAGCAGAAGAAGTTAGTTTTTTTGATGAAAATGCTGAAATATCCGTATACATTGATGATAATGAAATTGTGACGCAGCAAACTATACTTGATTTTTGCGGTGATTTTGAATCTGTTTGGATGGAAGACTTAGATCAAAATAGTGATGATTCTAAAATGTTAAATCAATTTCATGATAAAAATATGGAAGAATATGGATTTGAAGACATTGAAGACCTTAGTATTGAAAAAAATACAAATGATATTAAAATTTTAGATTATTACTTTACCCCACCAAGTTTAACCGAATTATCTGAGGCTGAAAATCAAATAAAAATTGAACATAACAACAGCGTAAACTTTACATATAATATTGAAACTATAGATTTCTCTTTTTCGAAATTATTATTTCTAAGATTTAGCAATGCTGAAGATTTTACAGATTCATCTAATAATCAAATTGGAAGTTATTTGTTTTATGATAATGAAATGATTAGACCTGAATTAAACATTGATTTCGTTGATGAAATAATATTAAGTTATAATCCAGTAAGAAAATCATTAAAATTTTTATTAGAAGGATAATTATTAAATATAAATAATATGGCAAAAGATTATACGAAATACGCAATTGAAGGCGTTAAAGAAAATTTAGGAAAATCAAAATTAGCATTGGCTATCATTGAAAATTACGTTAGTAAAAATAAAGTTGACTTTTCCATATTAAACGCTGCTTTTCCTGATGAATGCCAAGGTGGAATACATGGCGTTTTCAGAAAAAAAGAAGATGTAAAGGATTTCAAAAGGTACTACATGAATATGCCTATTACATTAATTGATGGCAATATAATTGTCGTTTCTAATCAATGGGGAATTGATAATATACCAGGATTGATTGACAGGGCAAACGCTTTAGGATATACAGTGAAATCAGTAAATGTAATTTCATCCAATTCAATTCCTGATTTTTCATTAGCGGACAAAACTGAAATCAATATTGAAGTTGAAATAGTTTCCGATTCAGAATATGGGTTTACAAATTATGCAAATGTTAGTCTAGCTTTACATGTTAATAATGAATTAGTTGAAGACTTTAATTCAAAGTGTGAATATGACACACTGTATGCGCTTGTTGATGAAATTACTTCAAATTATGCTGAAGAAATACTAATTGAGGCACATAACCAATCAGGTTTAGATGAACTCTTAGAAAATGATTTTGATTGGTTCAATTTAGAACCATTAATAAGAATAACTGAAATAAATGATGTAAATCTTAGTGCTCTTTATGAAAATGATATCCAAAGTGATCAAGTAGCATCGTTACTAGGAGTAGATGAAGACGAAGCGGAAGACCGTGCTATGGCTTTAAGAGATGATTTAAGACTTGCTGTAGACTGCGAATTGCTTATTAAATTATTAAAATAATTACCAAATATTCTTAAAAAATTACAAATGGATAACAAAATTATTGAACTAGAACATATTTTATTAGAACTTAAAAATAGAAAACCAGCTCAACACATGAGGCATTTTATTGATCAGTATTATTGTTATGAGCACAACTTAATAACAAAGGGTGGTAAAGCAAATTGGGGTAAAATATTTTGGAGTGGTTATACCTCAATGAATGCTAATTTACTAGATAAAAAAAACAAATCATTAGTAGTAAAAGAACATGTAATTCCTTTAAATATTATAGTTTCATTTTTATCGAAAATTCCAATAAAAGAACTTTCCATTGAAAAAGTTAAGGAAATATTAGACAGTTTATTAATTTATGCAACAATTACAAAAGAAGAAGATAAGTTAATTAGTAAATTAGGTCTTGGACGTAAAATGACAATTGAATATGAAACTATTGAAGAGTTAAAAGCAAACGCTTTTGATAGGTATAAACAAGCAAATATTGTTTTAGTTAGAAATGACTAATTCTTTGAAGATTATATTTATTGACCTAGATGGCGTAATTGCTGATTTTAAATCAGCAATTGAAATTCACCCATTAAGAAATCAAGCACCATACGATATTCATCCCGATACAATTCCAAATGTTTTTTTAAACTTAGGTACTATACCTGGTGCATTTGATGCTGTTAATACATTATTGGATGATAACAGGTTTGAAATATACTTTCTGTCAACTGCTCCATGGAATAATCCATCGGCTTGGACAGATAAAAGACTTTGGTTAGAAATGCTTTTTGGTGAAAAAATAAATAGGAGGCTCATACTGACACATCGTAAGGATTTATTAATAGGTGATATTTTAATAGATGACAGGCCAAATAATGGTGCAGAAAATTTTCAGGGTAAATTATTGAAATTTGCAAGCATAGAATTCCCGGACTGGAATTCTATTTTAAAGGAATT
>CANGGG010000030.1 GCA_947453415.1 Bacteroidota bacterium
CGGCTATTGCTTGGTTTACGCGGACTGTCAGAAAATTTATCATCACCAAATGATTTCTTTTCAAACGGTTTTTTATCCCAACCACCTTCTGACTTATCTTTACTAAACGAACGGCTATTGCTTGGTTTACGCGGACTGTCAGAAAATTTATCATCACCAAATGATTTCTTTTCAAACGGTTTTTTATCCCAACCACCTTCTGACTTATCTTTACTAAACGAACGGCTATTGCTTGGTTTACGAGGACTGTCAGAAAATTTATCATCACCAAACGATTTCTTTTTGGAAAATGATGGTTGATCGCTTGAAAACTTTCCTTTGCTTTCAAATGGCTTCTTTGAGCCAAAACTTCCTGATTTACTATAACTTGAACTGCTTTTTGATGAACTGCTTCCTGATCTAGTTGTTGTTTTAGCGGCTGGCCTACTTCCCGAATTCGATTCTCTTTTACCGCTATTGTTTTTACTTTGCATACTGTTAAAAAATATATTTGCAAAAGTAAGTTTATTTATTTTAGTTTTGGCTAAAAGTTATAGTACCTTTTTAAAAGAAAAAAATTAAATTACAAAAAATGGCTTATTTATGAAAAACAAAATTGGCCAATATGGCCTCAATACCTTTTATAGTATCATATCGATAGTAACATTTTACTATATGTGTTGCTTAGTTTTACCATTAATTCATGTAAACAATGATTATTTGAAAAAGAATAAAGGAACTGCCATTTATATTACCAATATTGCAGGTAAAAGCAACATTATTGTACCTTTAAAAAATAAAATTACCAATTGGGAAGAACATTTTAGTTTAATAAAATTTGATAGTATTCAGCCAAATCAAAAATGGCTTTGCCTTGGCTTTGATGAAGAAGATGCTTATTTAGAAAATGACTCAAGTTTCCTTAGTTACCTGTTTTTATTGCCTCAATATTGCGGTTTTGGACAATCAATCATTCATGTAAATTATTTAAATGATTCAGCAATTAACAAAAGAAAATCGTTAAAAATCTTTTTAGGAACTGAGCAATATTTAAAATTATGTAACTTTATTATAGAAAGTTTTGAAACCAATCAATCCGACAGTTTAAAACCAATAGTTAAATTAGCACATTTTAAAAACGAAGTAATTTTTGAAGCCAAACAAGAGTTTAGTTTTATTTATACAAGTAATACTTGGACTAATAGTGCATTAAAATCTTTTGGTTACAAAACTGGAATTTGGACAGCTTTAGAAATTGGAATTAGAGAATAATTTTAGTTGTGTTTACAACTAAAATTATTTCCCATCAGTATCGTAGCCCCATTCTTTCAATAAATTATTATTATCTCTCCAGCCTTCTTTAACTTTAACAAAAGTTTGTAAAAATACTTGTTTACCAAAGAATTTTTCTAAATCTCTGCGAGCCGCAATTCCCATGTTCTTAATGGCAATGCCACCTTTTCCAATCATAATTTGTTTTTGAGAATCACGCATTACATAAATAATAGCGCTAATTCTTAGCAATTTTTCTTCATCTTTAAACGATTCTATTTCCACTTGAACTGAATAAGGAATTTCTTCTTTATAGCGAAGTAATATTTTTTCACGTAGTATTTCAGAAGCTATAAAACGTTCCGATTTATCAGTTACTTGATCAGTTTCATAAAATGGTGCACCTTCGGGTAAATATGTCAACACGCTTTTTAAAAGCATGTCAATATTGAACTTATTGGAAGCAGAAATAGGAACTACTTCTTTAAAATCAACTTGACTGCGCCAAAAATCTATTTTTTTCTTAACACCATCATTATCGCTTTCATCTATTTTGTTAATGATACAAATAAGTGGCGCGTTTATAACTTTTAAACGTTCAATAAGCTCAGGCTCTTCATTTTTTTCATTAAAGTCAGTAACAAACATTACCAAGTCGGCATCTTGCAAACTTTCGTTTACAAATTTCATCATGCTGCCTTGTAATTTATATTTTGGCTCAATTATTCCTGGAGTATCAGAAAATACTATTTGATATTCTGGTTGATTATAAATTCCCAAAATTCTATGTCTAGTAGTTTGAGCCTTAGGAGTAATAATTGATATTTTTTCACCCAAAAGGGCATTCATTAAAGTAGATTTGCCAACATTAGGCTTACCTATAATACTTACAAAACCAGCACGAAACGACATTTTTAATTTTTTTATTAGGTTTACAAAGAAACAGTTTTATATTTGCACTCCCAAAAACAAAAGAAATATACTTGTTTTATTCAATAAAAACTAAGTTTACACCTCTTCAAGTTTTGGATTAAAAGTTACATTTAAGCACATTCAAAGATACATCGCGGAGTGATTAACTGGTTAACTAATTTTTGGGCTCATATCCGCTAGTTAGCGGACGTAGGTTCGAGTAAAAAGAAAAGAAACAAGTTCGAAAGAACTTTTAAGATACATCGCGGAGTGGAGCAGTGGTAGCTCGTTGGGCTCATAACCCAAAGGTCGTTGGTTCGAGTCCAGCCTCCGCAACCAATTAAATCCTGCCTATGGCGGGATTTTTTGTTTTAAATTATTATAAATGTTTACAGTTTACGTATTATATTCTTCATCATTTAATAAAATTTATATAGGCTTCACCTCAAATTTGGAAGCAAGGGTTTTATCTCATAATGTTCTTTCAGTTAAAGGTTATACTTTAAAGTATAGACCATGGGAAATAATTCACAATGAAGTTTTTGAAACAAAATTAGCAGCGATGAAACGTGAAAAAGAATTGAAAAGCGCAAATGGCAGAAAATTTATTTGGAGTTTAATTGAAAACAAAATGAAATAGCTCGTTGGGCTCTTATCCGCTAGCTAGCGGACGTTGGTTCGAGTCCAGCCTCCGCAACCAATTAAATCCTGCCTATGGCGGGATTTTTTGTTTTAAATTACTAAAAATGTTTACAGTTTACGTATTATATTCTTCATCATTTAATAAAATTTATATAGGCTTCACCTCAAATTTGGAAGCAAGGGTTTTTTAAAGTTTTTTTTGAATGATAAATAAAAAAACCGATTTGAATTGAATCAAACCGGTTTTTTTTATTGAATTTTCTAATTATGATTTTAGCTTAGTATCTGTACATTTCAGCTTTGAAAGGTCCTTCAACTTTTACACCAATATAATCAGCTTGTTCGTTATCTAAAACGGTTAATTTTGCACCAATATGCTCTAAATGTAAATATGCTACTTTTTCATCTAAATGTTTAGGCAATACATATACTTTATTTTCATATTTATCGCTATGATTCCACAATTCAATTTGAGCTAATGTTTGGTTTGTGAATGAATTACTCATTACAAAACTAGGATGACCCATTGCGCAGCCTAAGTTTACTAAACGGCCTTCAGCTAAAATAATGATATCATTACCATCAACATTATACACATCAACTTGAGGTTTAATGGTATCTTTTGTTGATCCATAAGCACCATTTAACCAAGCCATGTCTATTTCATTGTCAAAATGGCCAATGTTACAAACGATAGATTTATCGCGCATTGCTCTAAAATGACGTTCACCAATAATTTTTAAATTACCAGTAGCAGTTACAAATATGTTTGCACGTGTACAAGCTTCTTCCATAGTTACTACTTCAAATCCGTCCATTGCAGCTTGTAAAGCACAAATTGGATCAATTTCAGTAACTAAAACTCTAGCACCGGCTCCACGTAATGACTCTGCAGAACCTTTTCCCACATCACCATAACCAGCAACAACGGCTACTTTACCAGCCATCATAATATCAGTCGCCCTACGAATAGAATCAACTAAACTTTCTTTGCAACCATATTTGTTATCAAATTTAGATTTAGTAACTGAATCGTTTACATTGATAGCGGGAATAACTAAAGTTCCTTTTTTCATACGTTCGTATAAACGATGAACACCAGTGGTAGTTTCTTCCGATAAACCTTTGATATCTTTTGTTAACTCAGGATAACGATCAAAAACCATATTGGTTAAATCGCCTCCGTCATCTAAAATCATATTTAAACCTTTTCCGCCTTCAAAAGCAAATAAAGTTTGCTCAATACACCAATCAAATTCTTCCTCGTTTTGACCTTTCCAAGCATAAACAGGAATTCCAACAGCAGCAATTGCAGCGGCAGCATGATCTTGCGTAGAGAAAATGTTACAAGAACTCCAAGTAACTTCAGCTCCCAATGCTTTCAACGTTTCAATTAAAACTGCAGTTTGAATTGTCATGTGTAAACAGCCCGCAATTCTTGCTCCTTTTAAAGGTTGTTCAGCACCATATTCTTTTCTAATTGTCATTAAACCTGGCATTTCTGCTTCAGCTAATTTTATTTCTTTACGGCCCCATTCGGCTAAACTAATGTCCTTAACTTTGTAAGGAGATACTGATTTTACTTCTGACATTTTATTTTATTATAGATTTTTAAAAATTATTTTTTGCAAAAATAGAATAATCAAGGACTTTAAAAAATTTGATTATGATATTAATAACAAATTTTATGTAAAAAGTTTTTTTAAATTTTTATGACAATTAGGCTTAATGCAATTAATTGGAAACAAAATTGTAAAATTGTAAATTCAAATTAATCATTAAATCAAACAAAAATATGCCATATCCAGAAATGTTAGTAGCACCAATGCGTCAACAATTAGTTGAAGTGGGCTTTAAATCTCTTTTAACTGCTGATGAAGTTTCAGCGGTAATGAACAATCAAGAAGGAACAAAACTAATGGTTTTTAATTCAGTTTGTGGTTGCGCAGCTGGAACAGCCAGACCAGGAATTATGAAAGCAATTCAAGAATCTAGCAAATTACCAAATGAATTGTTAACTGTATTTGCAGGACAAGAAGTGGAAGCAGTAGCAAAAGCTCGCGAATTCATTGCTCCGTTTCCACCATCATCTCCATCAATTGGATTGTATAAAAATGGTGAATTAGTTCATTTTATTGAACGTCATAATATTGAAGGTAGAAGTGCTGAAATGATTGCAGCAAATTTAAAAGCTGCATTTGAAGAGTATTGTTAATTAAATATGTATGATTTAAAAGGCTGAAAGTTTAAACTTTCAGCCTTTTTTTGTTATAAAATTAAATTATATGATAAACATAGTTGCTTTTATAAAAACAAATAATGCACTTTATACGATTTTATTCAAATTTTTTATTCAAATTTTTCTCTATTTTTCAAATGAAAACAGATTTTTTTATTTATTTAAAATATAGAAATTCAGTAAATTATAATAATGTGTAGTAGTGATGTTGTGGTAAATAAATTTAAAAATATTCACCGTGAAAGGAAAGAAGGGGTGTAAAAAATAGAAAGTAAATAAGTAAATTATATGTTTGAAATACAATAAAAATCAAAACAAACAAATAAATGAAAACAATTAGACAACTTAGTATGCTATTTCTGTTACTTTTTGTAACACATATAGCCAAGGCACAATCATTTGACATGCCTTTAAATTTTGACAGCACTAATGTAACATACACATTAACAGACTTTGGAGGAAATACAAGTTCTGTGGTTGCAGATCCTGTAGTTTCTACCAACAAAGTTGCGAAAGTAATTAAATCAAATACAGCCGAAGTTTGGGCTGGAACCACCATGGGTGGTGCAAGTGGTTTTGCTACTGCAATTGCTTTTAATTCGAGCAGAACTATAATTAGAATGCGTGTTTACTCACCTGACAGTGGAATTGCAGTACGTTTGAAAGTTGAAGATCCTAATGACGGAACTAAAAGTGTAGAAACAGAAGCAAGAACTACTGCTTCAAACACTTGGCAAACTTTAACTTTTAATTTTATCAATAATGCATCTGGTACAGCTTCAATTAATTACACTTATACTTATAAAAAGGCTTCCGTATTTTTTAACTTTGGTGTTAATGGTTCAACTGCTGGTACTAAAACTTATTATTTTGATGATGTAGTTTTCCCAGCAGCTACTGGTCCGGTTTTATCACAAGTAACATTACCAATTTACTTCGATTCAACTAACGTAAATTATACAACTACAGATTTTGGTGGAAATACAACTACTATAATTACAGACCCAGGCAACTCTTTAAATAAAGTAGCTCAAACAGTTAAATCAAATACAGCCGAATTATGGGCTGGTACAACTATGAGCACTTCATCGGGATTAGCAAATGCAATTCCTTTTTCATCAGGAAATGCTTACATTAGGGTAAAAGTTTATTCTCCAAATAGTGGAATACAAGTTCGTTTAAAAGCTGAAGATCCTAATGATCCAACAAAATCAGTAGAAACTGAAGCAACAACAACAACCGCAAATGCATGGGAAACATTAACATTTAATTTTGCAAACCAAGCAACTGGTACAGCAGCAATTAACTATGGTTATACTTATAGAATGTTATCAATATTTTTTAATTTTGGTGTAACAGGTGCTAATGCTGGAACAAAAACTTATTTGTGGGACAATGTAGAATTTGGAACGGGAACAGTTGCTCCACAATTAAACATGCCTGTAACTTTTGAAAGTACTACTTTAAATTATGGTTTAACTGATTTTGGAGGAAATACTAGTTCAATAGTAACAGATCCTTCAGTTTCATCAAACAAAGCATGTAAGGTTATAAAATCAAGTACAGCTGAATTATGGGCTGGAACTACCATTGGAGCATCAACTGGATTTTCAACTGCAATACCGTTTACTTCTTCTGCAAAAACTATTAGTATGAGAGTTTACTCTCCAACAATTGGAACTCCAATCAGAATGAAAGTAGAAGACCCCAACGATGGTGGAAAAAGTGTAGAAACTGAAGCAACTACAACTGTTGCTAATGCATGGCAAACATTAGAATTTAATTTTGCTAACCAAGCAACTGGAACTGCTGCAATCAACTTAGCTTATACATATAAAAAACTTTCAGTATTCTTTAATTTTGGAACAACAGGCGCAATTGCTGGTGAAAAAACGTATTATTTTGATGATGTAACTTTTGGAACTATCACTCCTCCGGTTCCTTCTAAAGTAAATATTAAATTTAGCGTAGATACCAAAAATATTACATTGAATGCAAATGATACCATCACTTTAAATGGTACATTTAATGGCTGGTGTGGAGCTTGTACTCCAATGACTAAAACTCCAGGAACAAATATTTGGACTACAACTGTGGCACTTGATACCGCAACAGATTTTGAATTTAAATATGCTGTTGGTGCTTGGGTATCTTCAGAAAATTTAGCTTCAACTTTATCATGTACTAAAACTACGGGTAATTTTACCAATAGATTATTCAGAACGGCTAAAGTTAATGATTCAATTCCATTAGCTTGTTGGGAAAAATGTACTGCTTGTACTGGTACAGGTGGTTCATCAAAAACATACTTAACTTTTCAGGTTGATATGGCTAAAAACAAACCTGCAGCTGGCGATACTGTTACTTTAAACGGAACATTTAACAATTGGTGTGGAGCTTGTAATCAAATGACCAATAAGCCAGGAACTGATATTTGGGTAACAAGTGTTTTATTAGATAAAGATTCAACTTATGATTTTAAATACACAGTTGGAAATTGGAAATCACAAGAATTATTAAAAGAAGGTATGACTTGTACAACTACTAAATCTGGTTTTACAAATAGAACAATTACTGTTTCAAAATTAAATGATACTTTACCTTTAGTATGCTGGGAAAGTTGTGTAAGTTGTTTAAATACAGCTCCAAAAGCTAAAGTTACTTTTAAAGTAAATATGAAAAATTATGTTGATGACAGTTTATCAATCAAAGGTGTTACATTAAATGGTAGTTTCAACGGATGGTGTGGCGAATGTACCAAAATGACAGCTATTGGAAATAGCATTTATTCTGTTACATTAACTTTAGATACTGGCTCATATGATTACAAATTCAGCGTTGGAAATTGGTTAGATCAAGAACAATTTATAGCTACAGATCCTTGTACTAAAACAGTAGGTAATTTTACAAATCGTTACTTAAGTGTAAAAGATACTGCAGCAGTAATTGCAGGAACATACTGTTGGAATACTTGTACAAAATGTGAAGCAATTGGTTTTGCAGAACAAGCATTAAACAATGTTAAAATTTATCCAAATCCTACCACTGAAACATTATTTATAGAAATGGGTCAATTCTTAGAAAGAGATTCAAAGGTTTTAGTATATAATATGTTAGGTGAGTTAATGATTACAAAAACATCGAATCAAAATAACGGAAATGGTACTGTTAATTTAGATACTCATTCGTTAAAACAAGGTATTTATTTGTTAAAAATAGAAGCGGACAATGCTGTAAAAACTATTAAGTTCCAAATAAATTAGTTTTCAAGTTTTATATTTAGTAGTAAGAAAAAGGTCAGAGAAATCTGGCCTTTTTTTTATTTTGTCAATTACAGTCTCAAAAGAAAATCTGTAAGATTGGTGGCATTTTCTAAGTCCATTTTTTTACGTAACCTGTATCTGCTAATTTCTACTCCACGGGCTGATATATTTAATATTGAAGCTATTTCCTTAGTTGATAAATTCATGCGTAAATAAGCACACATTTTTATATCGTTTGCACTTAAATTTGGAAATTTTTCTTTTAAACTTTTCGTAAAACTGGTATGAATATTATTAAAATACAATTCAAATTTTTCCCAATCTTTATCAATTAAAGTATCTTTATCAATATTTTTTATAAGTTCACTTATTTCAGGTTTAATTTTAGAGTCATTTGTAATATGTGAAATATGTTTCAGCTTTTCTTTTATTGACAATAATTTTTCGCTTTTTTGAACAATATGCATGGTTGAAGATGCCAATTCTTTTCCCTGGTGTTCCACTTCTAAAAGCAATTGTTGGTTTTTTAACTCAATTAATTCTTTTTCTTGTTTATCTTTTTCAGATCTTAAAATTTCAGTTTGTTGTTTAAAATGACTGTCTTTTTCGGCAATAACCCTTGATGCTTTTTTACGAACTAACATTTGCGGATAAAAACCAATCAAAACCAAAATTAACATAGCAATTAACACATAGCAAAATTTTGCAAATTTTGACCAGTACCAAGGTGCTTGAATGCAAAATTTTACAGTAGTTTCTTCACCTTCTAATCCCATGCATTTTGACTTTATGTGCAATGTGTAATTCCCATAAGACAATCGGCTAAACTCACGGGTAATGGCAGGTTTCCAAAGAGACCAATCTTTGTCCCAGCCTTCTAAATAGCTTGAAAATACGAGGTCTTTATAAAAATAGGAATTGGGCGAACTGTAAGTAAATTCTATTGATTTGTCATCGATCTCAAGTTTTTCGTTACTAGAATTTACATACCTAAAATAAACAGAATCTGTTAATACTAATGAACTTATTCCAGTAATTAATACCGATGGTGCTTGTTGGACAAACTTTTTGATTTGATTCAAATTTATATTTACAAAACCCGACTCAACTCCAATAAATAAATTCCCGTTTTCACATTCTTTTAAAAACTCAAAACCACCCACTAAATTTTGGTCTAATTTAGGTAAAATAACCTTGTTAAAAGTATAGTCAACACCATTATAATTGGGTTTTAAAAATCCAATTTCATTGGAACTCACAAACCAAATATTTCCATTTTTTCCGTTAAAAATTCTCTTATAAACTTTTGAATTATCTAAATTTGAACTAAATGTTTTAAATAATTGAAACTTATCTGTTTCATCCTTATATTGATAAATGCCTTTGACAGTACAAAAACTTAACCCTGGATCTGTATTAAACACATAATTTTCTGTTTCATTGGGTAAGCCATCTTTCACACCATAAAGTTTTACCAATTGAACATTCTGTAAATCACCACTTAATTTAATTTTATAAATTCCTTTGTAAGGATGACCAACCCAAATATTTCCATTTTCGTCCTCTTCTAAAAACCTGCTCGATTCCTTAAAACGACCAAGTTTTGTTACAAATGCCAATGAATTGTTTTCCCATTTAAAAAGACTCAAACCATTATAGGTTCCCATTAAATAATAACCAGCATGTTTTAATAGTGGAATTAATTTCCAGCAACCACGTGAATCTAGCATCTTTTTTGCTGCCAAACCATTTACTTCAAATAAACCTTCGTGGTGGCACATAAATAATTTTCCATTTAGTACTTGAACCCACCAAACTTGCCCATCCGTATTGGTAACTAGCTGAAAAGCATCTGCTGAATTATTGCCTTTTTTTCGGGCATATAAACCATTATTTGTACCAAAGTAATAGGTGTCTCCAAATTCAGTCATACTGTATCCAGTTCCTTTTAAAAGGCCATCTGGGAGCACGTAACCAAAAGGATAATTAAGTCTGACTAAGTCAATTCCATTGTCTAATCCAAGCCAAATATTATTATTTTTATCTTTGAATAACGACAAAACATTATTGTTTTGAAGGCCATCTTTTATACTTACATTATTAACTATTTTTCCATTTTGATCTAAAAAAAATATTCCTGACCTGTTGGTTGCTAAAATATAATAATTGCCATAAGAGCAAGCTTTATATATTCTACTTTGATTTAGGATATTGTTATCAATTTCAGACTTTTGTATGATATTATTTTTTATAAAATAAATGCCATTTTTATAAGTTGTTATTAATAAATCTTTTTTACCGAATGGCAAAATAGCAGAAATATCCAATTTGCTTTCTTTTAAAATTTGAATAAAATTATTTTCTTTTATTTCGTATATACTACCTAAAACATCAGTTAGCAAAATACGTTCACCCACTTTATATAAGTTCTCTAAAAAATTTTCAGATGGTTTTATTACATCAATGTTTTTACCGTCATATACAAAAATTTGTTTACTGGTTTGAAAATAAATTTTATTATTTAATTCTTCTATTCCCCAAACATCTTCAAATCCTTTAAACCCAATGGGCAAAAGGTTTGTAAGAGACACAAATTTAAGGTTTCCATTTTTTTCAAAATAATAATAACCTAATTCATTTTGTCCTCCAGCGAACACTTTTTTGGTTTTATTATCATAAAAAATAGATCTTAATATGGTGTTTTGTGGAAGAGAATATTTACTGAAAAGATTACCATTAAAAAGCAATAATCCATCATTATTAGCAAAAAAGATTAATCCATTATCAGCTTCGCAAACATCCCAAGTTTGAGTACCTCCATTATAGATAGATTTTGGATAGTTCTTTATCATTGGAGTAGAAGTCATGTTTTGCGCATTTATTTTTAATAAAAGCAAAAAGACATATGATATAACTAAACTAATTTTTAAAATATTTTTGTAATTTTTATCCATTCTGTACTTTCAAATATAATAAAATATAATAAAATAAAAATTAAGTTAAATAGTTTTACATAAGTTATTTATAAATTTTTGTTGTAGCTGTGTTGTAGTAATAATAGCAAATTAAATCTTATTGTAGTATGTGAGTTGGGGCAAATAATATTGGTATTTTAAACTTAGTACTTACTTTCGTTTTACAATAAAACAGATTTGAAAAAATATTACTTATTCAACCGATTTTTTTGCTTGTTAATTCTTACGTTTTTTGTATTTAATTATTCCAAACTAAATGCTCAAGATGTTGATTCAGGCTTTGTTAAAAGACCAATTTCTACTGGTCCTTTGGGATTAATTCCACTAAAAAAAATTAGTGTTAATGGATATTATCGTTTTTTTGGAATTAACCGTGACTTAGAAAACTCTTTTGTAGTAATTCCAGGGAATCAATTTGCAAATGCACCAAATTTTGTGCTTGGTGCTGGTGATGTATACCGAGATCCACCTTTAATGTTGATTAATATTTCTGCACATCCAACTTCTAAAACTTTTATAGGAATGGATTATGCCTTATACCATAATTTTACTGGAAATATTGGTAATAGTCCAATCAATTTAAACTTAGGTATTAATTTAACTGGAAGTATTCAAACAGATATTGGGAAATTTACAGCTCACATGGGTGGTATTAATTGGACTGACATGAGCGGAATGCTTTTTAGTAGTTTTATTGGTTACCAACGTTATAGTATTTTTGAACGTTATCCTTGGGAAAATAATTCTGTGTCATACGATAGGGCCTCTAACTATTTTGAATATGGAAATATTAGCAGAGACATGCGCTTTGGAATGCAAGCTTTTAAAGGAATGATGATTGATGGAAATGAACTTCCGGGTAACATGTCGTTCCGATTATTATATGGTGTTACCCCAGTTCAATCTATAATTGGCAGTAAAATTCCATCCTATACTTTTGGATTAAGATTTAAGAAAAAAATAAACAATCAAACCATTGGGTTTAATATGATGAATTATACTTCATTCTTAGATTCATTGGCAACTGAAGAAGCGGGAATTCAATTACAAACTTTTTCATATGATTTGGTATGGAATGGATTCGATTTGTCAGCAGAAATGGGAAGGGGCCAACTTTATTCAAATACTCAAAAAGAAGGTTGGGGCGAAGCAATAAGAGTAAAAATTAAAACACCTGCTAAAATTACAAAAATTCCTTTTGATGTTGAAGGATTTTATATGAGTCCGCAATTTGTAAATTATTACGGAAATTTTTTAAGTTCAAATACAGCTTTTTTAAGTACATCATCTGTTAATCAAACTGGTAATTCGGCTGGTGGAAGCGGAGGTATTAGTAATTTTGCGGGATCAATAACAGACGTTGGTCAAATTAGTAATAACCGCAAGGGTTTTAGTTTTAATTTTTGGTTAGATATAACAAAATCAACCAAATTAAACATTGGAAATATGGTTTCTAGTGAAATAAAATCAATGGGACGTACTTTGGCTTTTGGCCATAAAATAAATGCTTTGCCTTTTTCTCGTTTTGTACCTTTTGTGAATAATGTAGGTGCATACAGCAATTGGACATCATACTTTCGTGGTTTTTCTCAAACAATGGAAATTACAGATACAAATTCTTTAGGAATGCCCAAAACATTGACCAATTTTAACATGTTGCAAGTGCAATTAAAACAAAAAGTAAACTTTCCTTGGATGCCTTTTTATTTACTTTATGTTGGTTCATTTGGTTCAGCACAAAATGATTTTAACATCATTCCAACCTTTAGCAACAATGCTTATTTACGAACTTTTTACCATGAATTTGATGCTGTTTTTATGTTCAACAAAGAAGTAAGTATAATTACATCGTTTGGTAAAGAATACATTACAGGTAATAGCCAATTAAACAAAGGTGATAATGTAGATGGAAAACTTGGAAGCACTTTAAATAATGCAATTAACCAAGAATCTAATTTGTTTGGATTGGGTTTGGATTTAGCCATTGCTAAAAATACAAATTTATATTTTAGAAGACGTTGGTTTAGCCAAGAAGACAAAAGTTTTGTAAAAGACAATATTAAAGGAACAGAAACAACCATTGAACTTAAACTATATTTTTAACATGAAGCATATATATACGTACTTATTATTATGTCTTGGTTTGTTGCCTTTGGCAATACAAGCGCAAGAAAAAAAGATTGATTTTTTTGGTTCGGGGAGGTTTACTTTTAACAACAGTAGTTTGAGTGGTAACCTTATTAATAAAGATACTACCACAGCCAGAAAACAAATGACTGGTGCAACTTTATTTGATTTTGGATTACATATTCGTCCTTCAGAAAATACTGAAATAAAAGTTACCACTCGTGTGCAAAATGACATGACAGGTTTTTGGGGTGGTGGAATTATTTTCAATTTACGTGAATTATATTTACGAGGCTTAATGTTTAACAAAATAAAATACCAAGTTGGCGACTTAAATACTCGAATGACAGCTTATACTTTATTCAACAATCAAGGTGAACTCAGCCAGAATAATCCTGCTGCTTTTAATACTTTCACGGAAGTAATTGCTTATGATAAATTTTATGGTCAAAATTCATGGCGTCAACAAGGAGCAACTGCAGATATTGGTTTTGATTTCAATAAATATGTGAACTATATTCATGTAACAGGATTAATTACTAAAAATAAACAAACAGACTATTTCAGTTCTCCCGATAGACTTTTTGCTGGTAGCACCATTCAAGCAAAAATGTTTAACCAATTAAGCATAGCTTATAATTATACCAATGCTTTTGACGTGCAAAAAACTGCCATGTTTTCTAATGCTTTATTCAGCAATACTGTGAACAGTTTTGAAGTAAAAGAAGATTTAAAAGTAAAAGATTTAAAAGTAGTATTGGGTGGAGAATTTGGTAAATCGAATGTGACATTTGAAAACACTACAAACGCACCTTCAATAAACGATGGAATGTTTATGGATGGAGGAATTACCATTGATAACAAAAAGAAAAATTGGAATATTGGTATTGATTTACGCAGCGTAGAAACTAATTTTAGAAGTATAGGCGCTCAAAGCAGAAGAGTGGATTTTAATGCAGTGGCAAGCGAATATCCCTATTATACCAATCGTGAGTCGGCAAGACCAGCAAATATGCTTTCAATATTAACAGATGGAAATTATTACAATATGTTTTTAAGTCCAACTTTAAAAGATTACAACCCTGCATATGAAAACATGTTGCCTTATGGAAAAGCAACTCCAAACCGCCAAGGCGGTGATGTTAAATTAGCATGGAATCATAACAATAAAAATCTTTTGAAAATAAGCGGAAATGCATCCATGTACAATGAAATTACAGGGCAAGGAACTACTGCAATTAGAGACTTTACAAATTTTGAAATATTGACCGATTTAGGCGTAAATGAATTATATAAAGGTAAAAAGAAAATGCATGTTGGATTGTTGGTAAAACAACAAAATACTTCAAGAAAAGGAACTGAGGGAATTGACAAAATTGATTTTATAAGTACGCAAATAAAAGTAGGTGTGGAGTATGAAATTATTCCAAATTTAGAAATTCAATTAGCAGGAATTTTATTAAATGCGAAGGGAAATGAGTTTTTAGCGCAACGCAATTCATTCAATGAAATTATTTTTTATAAATCATATAACGCAGATTTACAAGAAACCATTTTGTTGGGAGGAATTAACTATCAATTCAGTAAATATAACTGCTTAAAAATTCAGTATCAACAAGCTGATTGGAATAATAAATTATTGACAGAAAACCAATATGCTATTAATAGGTTAGCCATTATTTATAATTTATTTTTTTAAAAAACTAACATGAAAAAAACATTGCTATATATAGGAATTATTGCCATTGCAATTATTTCATCGTGTAAAAAAGAAACCGCCATTGAAGGTCCAGAATTGGTAGATATTTATGGTGATTTTAAAGTTTTAGAGCCTTTGAAAGCTTCCATAAAAGCACCAAATTTTGCTACAGGCGACATTGTAATTTACAATACCAAACTTTCAATTAGAACCAATTGGACTGTTGAAATAATTGGTTTAAATAGTGGCGCGTTAAAAATATTTACAGGTAATGATAAAGATTTTTCATTGAATCAATTAGCATGGAATGGAAGTATTTCTTTTGCACCATTTTTCAGGAAAAATGAACCAGTAGTTGCACGCATGAGTTTTGAAAATTATCCAGATACTTTATACTCCGATACTATTATAATTGCAGCTGCAAGACCAACTCCTTCCGTTGATATTTTAATAGACGATTTTGAAAGTCCACAACGTGCTTATAATACATTTACCGAGGGTCAACAATCATATAATTCTACTTCAGTAAATTATTCTGGAATATCCTCAGCCGAAAAAACAAGGTTCTTTGTAATGGCCGGTAACCATGGGCCTACAGCTAGTTTATTTATTTGCGGAATGGCATTAAGTGCCAAAATTAGTCAAGGAACTGCTAACAATTATTTTGTTTTTAGTACTGATAATCCGAAGAAAGTTTTCTTTAACGCATATGTATATGGTTGGGGCGATAAAAATGCACAATTAAGTGTAGAATTTCAGGAAGACGATAATTTAGATGGAATTTACCAACCAGCTGAAGAAGGAACTTATAACTACAAAATGAATGTTAATTGGAAAGGTTGGAAATTGGTTAGTTTTTCATACGATGAAACCAGTATTTCTACTTCTGGCGGATTTGGGAACACCGATAGAAATGGTAAAAAAGAATTAGATAGAATTATAAATGCACAGTTTTTATTATTGGCACAAGCTGGAACTTCTGGTGCTACACGCGTTGGACTTGACTTTGCTTCATTCACTTATTCAGCGCCATTTCAACCATAATGAGAAAGTTTACCATATACCTGTTTTTATTAATTTTTACCTTGAGTAATTGTGGCATTCGCATGCAAAAAACACAATTAACAGATGAATGGGGAGGAACTTATACAAATACAGCCGTTAAGGAATTTCAAGATAAAGAAATTTATAAGGATTTAACTGTGGATGTTTGGGGAATGGAAAAAACAGATTGTAAGAATTTTACTCGACTTGATTCACTTTCATACAGTGGTAAATCGTGTTTAAGTGTTAGTTGGAACAGAACGGGTAATTGCCCGTGGATAGGTTTTGGAATTGGTTGGAACGGCTATGCTTCAAAAGATTTAACCGATGTAATGGAAAGCGGAAGTATTGAATTTTACATGAGAGCTTTAAAAGGAAAACAATTTATTCCAACCTTAATTTTTTTATTAGAAGATTATTCAGGAGTTCAAAGTGCAACTGTGCTTAAAGCAAGTCAATTATCAAATTATCCAATAGATGAAGAATGGCAAAAAGTAAGTATTCCCTTAAATACATTTTTGAAATCAGCCAAGCCACTATGCGATTTTAGTAACATCAAAAGTTTGAATATAGAATGTCAAGGTTCAGGTGCTTTTTTAATTGATAAAATTGAAATAGGAGGAGCTAATTCCAAAAATATAAATACTAAAAAATTTGGTGTAGCAATTACGCAAAATTTTCCTGCAACAATATTTCATGATGAACTTCCTTTTGCTTGGGGATTGGGTAATTATAATGGTAAAAATATATTATTAGATAGTAATAAAAATTATGCTGGAAGTAAATCTATTTATCTAAAATGGAATGAACAAGAAAGTGGAAACCAAACTCGAAAAATTGGAGTGAATTGGGAACATTGGCAAGCCATTTCATTTCCTGATTCTTTGAGAAATTATGCGCTAAAATTTTATATTAATTCTATTGATATAAATGCCAGTAAAAATTTAAATATAGGCTTTGAAAGTTATAATGGCAAAACAGTGATGATACCAATAAAAAAAGAATATTTAGACAGTTTACCAACTATTAATAATTGGCAAATGATTACTATTCCATTTACAGAATTTGATTTTACAAAAGATAGATTTGACACAACAAAATTCAAACAATTAATCATTGAATTTAACAATTCAGGAGAACTTTGGTTGGATGAAATTACAATAGAACAAAACAAAAATTATGAATAAAACAATTTTACTTTTTATACTTTTTTCTATCATGCTTTGGCAATGTGGAACTAAAACCAACGAGTCGGCAAAATCGAAAGCACAAGCATTATTAAGCCAAATGACTTTAGAAGAAAAAGCTGGGCAAATGACACAATTAACTATTGAAATGATTTCAAAAGGGGAAGGTTTTAATTTGGAAAAACCACATGCTTTAGATACCGCTAAATTGCAAAATGTAATTGTGAATTTAGGTGTTGGTTCTATTTTAAATGTTGGCGGACATACTTACGATGTAAATCATTGGAAAGAAATTATAACCAGTATAGAAAAATACAGCCAACAATCGCGTTTAAAAATTCCAGTTTTATATGGTATTGATGCCATTCATGGCGCAAATTATACAGTTGGTGCCACTTTGTATCCACAACAAATTGGATTGGCAGCAACATTTAATCCTGAAATGGCTTATAAAATGGCTCAATTTGTTGCCAACGATGTTAGAGGTAGTGGCATTCCATGGAACTTTTCACCTGTGTTAGATGTGGGAAGAAACCCCATGTGGCCAAGGTTTTGGGAAACATTTGGTGAAGACCCTTTTTTGGTTTCTCAAATGGGAGTGGCCATTGTTAAAGGTTATCAAAACACCAATAATGGAACTGTAAAACCATTTGCAGCTTGCTTAAAACATTATGTGGCTTATAGTAATCCGCAAAGTGGACATGATAGAACTCCTGCTTATATTCCAGAGCGTCAATTACGTGAAATTTATTTGTTGCCTTTTGCTAAAGCAATTGCCGCAGGCGCAAAAACCATAATGATAAATTCAGGTGAATGGAACGGTGAACCTGTTCATGCCAGTAAATTTTTATTGCAAACGGTGCTTCGCAATGAATTGAAATTTGAGGGAATAACAGTTACTGATTGGGAGGATATAAAAAACCTAACTGAACGCCATAAAGTTGCTGAAACATATAAAGATGCAGTTGCGCTTGCTATTAACGCGGGTATTGATTTAGCAATGGTTCCGCTTGATTTAGACTTTACAAAATACTTGATTGAAAATGTAAATGAAGGTAAAATAAAAAAGGAAAGAATAGATGAAGCGGTGCTTAGAATTTTAACTTTAAAATACGAGCTTGGATTGTTTGATGAACCTAATACTAAGCCTGAAAATTTTAAAGAGCCAGAACAAATTGAAAGCAAAAAACTAAGTTATGAATTGGCATGCCAAAGCATTACTTTATTAAAAAATGAAGGTAATATTTTGCCATTTTCAATGAATGAAAAAATATTAGTAACTGGTCCTAATGCTGATTATATCAATGCCTTGAATGGTGGTTGGAGCCATACTTGGCAGGGAAGAGACACCAATTACAATCCTAAAGTTTTAACAGTTATAAATGCGCTGAAAAGTGTTTTTGGAAATGGAAATGTAAGTTATTTAAAAGGGAATACTTACACACAAAATTTACCTGAAAATGTGTTGTTAAATGCTGCGCAAAATGTAAGTAATGTGGTGCTTTGTTTGGGTGAAGATACTTATACTGAAAAACCTGGTGACATCAACGATTTAGAGTTAGATGAATCACAACAAAATTTGATAAAAATGTATAAAAAAGCGGGTAAAAAAGTAATAGTAATTTTATTAGAAGGAAGACCTAGAACTTTTGCTAAAACTGAACCCCTCTGCGATGCAATTTTAGATGCTTATTTACCCGGAAATGAAGGTGCATTAGCCATTGCAGATATCATGATTGGTAAGGTAAATCCAAGTGGAAAATTACCTTTTACTTTTCCCCGTTTTGCTGGTGTTCACACCACTTATGATTGTAAATATACAGAAACTTTGAACAACGATTTTAAACCAATGGGGTTTGATCCATTATTTTATTTTGGACAGGGTTTAAGTTATTCAAATTTTAATTATGCTAATATGAAAATTGAGAACAGAGATGTTACAGTAAAAGATACCGTTTCTATTACTGTTCAATTGAATAATACTAGTGCAATTGCAGGTTCAGAAACAGTTTTAGTTTATGCCTCCGATGTTTATGCCAGCATTACTCCATCAGTAAAAAGATTACGTGCATTTAAACGTGTACCATTGGATAAATATGAAGGAAAAGAAGTGCAGATTAAAATAGCTATTTCTGATTTAGCTTATGTGGGATTAGACAATAAATTTATAGTAGAGCCTGGTAAGTTTTATATTAATATTGCTAATTTAAAAGACTCTATTACCGTTAAATAAACCATGTATGCAAAATTATAAAACCATCTTTTTAATATTAATACTCTCTATTTCCACTCCAGTTTTTTCGCAAGATTTTTTGCGTTGGTCCGATGAATTTAATGGAAGTAATTTAGACACTAATTATTGGGAATATCAAATAGGTGATGGTTGTCCAAACTTATGTGGATGGGGAAATGACGAACGTCAATCATATCAAAAAGGGAATATTGTTTTAGCAAATGGCATGCTAAATATCAATGCTAAAAAAGAAACAATAGGAAATAGTTCATACAGTTCTGGCAGAATTAGAACCATGAATAAATTTGATTTTTCATCGGGTAGAATTGATGTAAGAGCAAGATTACCAATTGGACAAGCCTATTGGCCCGCTGTATGGTTTTTACCATCTGAAAATTATTATGGAACTTGGCCATTAAGTGGCGAAATAGACCTAATGGAAGGCAAAGGACAAGAGCCTAAAAATACATACGGAACTTTACATTATGGGGCTCATGCTCCTAATAATAAATATATAGGTGCTAGTTACACCTTACCATCTGGTAATTTCACTTCTGAGTTTCATGTTTTCTCGTTGAATTGGAAAAAAGATACTATTCAATGGTTGGTTGACAATGTAGTTTATAGCACTAAAACAAAAAAAGATTTACCTGATTTTTGGTGGCCATATAACAGAAATTTTCATTGTATTATTAATTTGGCAGTTGGTGGATATTTTCTTGGATATCCAGATGGAACAACTCCTGATACTGCTTCTTTACAAGTTGATTATATTCGTGTTTATCAAAATTTAAACGATGTATATATTACCAGTCCTGATGCTATTTTGAGAGCTGATCAACAAAAAGATTTTTATACTCAAAAAATTGCGGGAGCCACTTATTTATGGCAAGTTCCTGCCAATTGTAAAATTACGCAAGGACAGGGAACCGCAGCCATTAAAGCCAATTGGGGTTTAAAAAGTGATAGCATAAAAGTGACAATTACTAACCAGTCAACTACTAAAACAATTTCCAAATTTATTAGGACTTTGCCCGATACATGTGAGGGTGTTTTTGATAATGTTGAATCGCTCAGAACTGCATTTTGGGTAGGTGGAAATGGAACTTATAAAGCTGCAGTTAATAATCCTTCAAAAGACAGTGTGAACACTACTTTAATTTGTAACAGGTATTATAGAAGTGGATCCACTACTTACGATGCATTGGTGGTTTTTTCTGATGTAATTCGCAACGCAAAAGCATTTGAAGATGGCACGCTATTAATGAAAATGAAACTTTATACCACCGCTCCTATTGGAACTGATGTAAATATAAATTTTGAAAATAGAAGTTTATCCGGATTAGATTATCCTTCTGGAAGGCGTTGTGTTTTGCAAGCTAAAACTTCTAAAACCAGAGCTTGGGAAGAGTTAACGTTTAAATTAATTTTGAAGCCTGACGCCAATACGCCTGAAGGAAACATTGACCAAATGGTGATTTTATTTGCTCCTAATTCTAATAACTCTGACGTGTTTTATTTTGATGAATTTAGTTTAGTGGAAACACCTTGTAAAACTGCTACCAGTAGCATCAATGAAAGTGAGATTTTAAATAATAAAATTAATATTTATCCAAATCCATTTACTAATCAAATAAGCATAGAAGCAGCTTTTGTTCCTTCACAAATTGTTGTGTTTGATTTAACTGGAAAGGAATTGATTGCTGCTAAAAATATTGACGAAGTTAACAAGCAAATTCCTTCGTTAAACACAGGAAGTTATATTGTTAGGATTACAAATAATGAGCGTCATTTTTATTTTAAAATTGTAAAAACCAATCCATAATTTATGAAAAATAAAATTCTTGGTTTACTGCTTTTTTGTTTTGGTTTTCAACCCATTTTTGCGCAAGTAATAAAAGTTGAAATCACTAAAAATTCAAATGGGAATTTCCAATTGCTACGCAACAATTTACCTTATTTTGTAAAAGGTGCGGGTGGCGATGTGTTTATGGATAAAACAGAAACTGCTGGAGGAAATTCAGTGAGAATTTGGGGTGCAGAAAAAGCGCAAGAAGTTTTAGACGAAGCTCAAAAACATGGATTAACAGTAATGCTTGGACTTTGGATGCCACCAGAAAGAACAGGTTTTGATTACAGTGATAAATGGGCTTGCCAAGATCAAGTGGAGCAATTTAAAGCGGTTGTAAATCGGTTTAAAAACCATCCTGCTTTATTGCTTTGGGGAATAGGAAATGAAGTGGATTTGGACTATACCGATTTTTCGGTTTGGAAAAATGTACAAGCCATTGCCGCAATGATTCATGAAGAAGATAAGAATCACCCTACTTCTACTGTTACCGCGGGAATTGATGCACCCGAAGTTCATTTAATCAATGAAATTTGTCCCGACATTGATATTTTAGGTGTGAATACTTATGGCGATTTGCCAGCATTGGCAGAGAAAATAAAACTTTTTGGTTGGAAAAAACCATACTTGGTTACTGAATGGGGTCCAAACGGTCATTGGGAAGTGGCCAAAGTAAAATGGGGCGCTGCCATTGAACAAACTTCTACCGAAAAAGCCATTACTTACCGAAAAAGATATAATGAAAATATTATCAGTGATAGCAATCAATGTGTGGGTTCTTATGCATTTTTATGGGGACAAAAACAAGAAACCACGCCTACTTGGTATGGAGTTTTTGTAGATAAAAAACAAACGGAAGCAGTAAATGTATTGCAAGAAGTTTGGAGCGGAAAAGCACCTCAGTTTTGGGCGCCACAAATTGATTCTTTTTTACTCAATAATGAATTGCCAACTAAAAGTTTGGAATTTAAAAAAGGTGCAAATGTGAATTTGAAACTAAAAATAACTCATCCTGATTTGGCAAGCTTAACTTATAAATGGGAATTATTGCCAGAAAGTGAATTTACCGGAACCGGTGGAGATGCTGAAAAAAGGCCAGATGCTATACCCATTAACGTAAAAGGAAATGGAGTAAATGGGTATAATTTTAAAGCACCATTTCAAAAAGGAGCATACCGCATATTTGTATATATTTACGATACCCACGACCAAGTAGCTTGTGCTAACTTTCCGTTTTGGGTTAAGTAGTTAAAAGGAATTTGATTATTGACTTTTGATATTATTTAAACATTTCGTCCAAAAGCTATCAGACAAGTCAAATATTCGCGGTCGTTGAGCTTGTCGAAACGAAGTTCATATAGTAGAAAATTCAAAAGTATTTGATTTTTTTTTATCCGTCTGACGCTTGGCCTAGTTATGGCTAATTAAGCGTATGACAGAGGTTACAATTATTCTCCAAAAACTTCCAAATAAACCTTACTTAAGTCAACATAACTTTGGGCGTTTAGCTTTATTTTTTCAACTTGTTCTGGTGTAATTTGTTTTACCACTTTTGCTGGTGAACCAAGCACCAATGAATAAGGTGGAATTTGCATGCCATCTGTCACTAATGCATTAGCGCCAATGATACTAAAATCGCCAATAACAGCATTATTTAAAATGGTAGAATGCATGCCAATTAACACATGGTTTCCAATTTTTGCTCCATGTACAATGGCCGAATGTCCAATGATACAATCATGGCCAATATGCACCGGACAATTGGGGTCTACATGAATGACAGCGTTGTCTTGAACATTACTTCTGTCGCCAATAATAATGTCATCATTATCACCACGGAGAACTGCACCAAACCAAATAGAAACTTCATTTCCTAAGTTTATATTTCCAAAAACAGTTGCGTTGTTTGCTATAAAAACATCTTTGCCTTTAACAATGGTTTTGGTTAAAGTTTGTTCCATTTTTTCTTTATCCAACATGGTTTATAATGCTAAAGCAATGTCTAAATAAACATAAATATCTTCTGGTAATTCATCCCCTTTTTTGGTGGCACGTTTATGACCTGTTCTTACCACAATTAAATGGCTATCTGGCACCGCAAAAATGTATTGTCCGCGAATACCTCTGCAATAAAATATATCATGGCCTTTGTGTTTCATCATCCACCATTGATAACCATATTTGTCATTTGGTTTGCCTTCTGTATCTTTTAAATTAGCAATTTGAATGGATTCATTCACGTATGAAGAATCCAAAAGTTGTTCTCCATTCCAATTGCCTTTATCTCTGTAAAGCTTCGCAAAACGAGCAAAATCGCGGGCAGTGGCATACCAGCAGCAACTTACTTTTTCCATTCCAGCATTATCCAAACTCCAAAAAGCAGGTTGTTCCGCACCCATTTTTTGCCATAAATTTTCAGTAGCAAAATCAGAAATACTTTTATTTCCCAATACTTTTTTCAAAATAATTCCAAGTAATTGCGAATCGCCACCTTTGTATTTCCAAGTAATTCCAGGCGCTTCTTTCACTTCTGATTTTAGTGTTAAAGCATTAACGTCATCGCCATAATAGGCTTCACTTGGCCAAGCCCACGGACTTGAATAAGTTTCGTCAAAATCAACGCCACTGCTCATGGTCAGCAAATGTTTGATGGTAATTTTTGATTTCTCACCTTCTTTATAACTTTCAATATAATTGCCTACAGGTTCGTCTACATTTTTTATCAAACCTTGTTTGATGGCAATGCCAATTAAAGCAGCGGTAAAACTTTTGGCCATACTGAAAGAATTGGTTACACTTTTATCATTGTATTGTTCCCAATAATTTTCATAAATAATCGAATCGTTTTTGATAACCAAATAGGAGGTAGTTTTAAAATCTTCCATTTTTCTCATCAAAGAGTCATCAATTTTTGCTTTGTTATAATTAACAGAAACTAACCAAGGTTGTGGTTTTGTAGCCGTCATTTCTCTGAATGGAAATGAATTTAATTCATCAATATCTGGACTTAATTTACCACTAAAAATAGTCATGGCAAAAACGCGGTTTAAAAATGTTTTGCCAGTAATTAATATGGCAGCTTCGCCAATAACTAGTAAACTAATGATAACTATAAAAAACCATTTGATGAATTTCATATTTTAGGATTGATTAATTGATTAAGATTCCAAATATAAAATTATTTGGTAAATAAGGTTTGTTTGAAAATTAATAATTGCTCTGTTTTTTTTACTTCTTAAACTGCGTTTCGTAAAGTGCGGTATAAAAGCCATCTTTTATTTGCAATAAACTTTCGTGGGTGCCACGTTCTTTTATTTCGCCTTTGTCTAACACTAAAATTTCGTTGGCTTTTTGAATGGTTGAAAGTCGGTGTGCAATCACAATGCTGGTGCGGCCTTCCATCATTTTTGCAATGGCATATTGAATAATATCTTCTGTTTCTTGGTCAATGCTTGAGGTAGCTTCATCGAGAACCAAAACAGTTGGGTTTACCACCATGGCTCTCACAAACGAAATCAATTGCCTTTGGCCCATGCTTAAAGTTAAGCCACGTTCTTGTACCGATTGGTGATAACCATTTGGCAAACGACTAATGAACTCATGTGCGCCTAAAAGTTTTGAAGTAGATACCACTTGTTCCATGGTAATTTCTTTGTTGAACAAAGTAATATTATCATAAATGGAGCCACTGAATAAAAATACATCTTGTAAAACTACTGCAATATGGCTTCTTAAACTATCGGTTTGGTATTGCTTTAGCTCAATTCCATCAATTAAAATTTCGCCTTTTTGATAATCGTAAAAGCGGCTTAATAAATTGATGATGGATGATTTTCCCGCACCAGTTGCACCCACCAAAGCCATGTTTTTTCCTTTGTTTAAGGTAAAAGAAATATTTTTTAGCACATAATCTTCATCAATATATGCAAAACTGATGTTCTTAAATGCTATTTGATTTTGGAGTGATTCAAGTGGTAAATCACCGCTGGTTTCCACATATGATTCATCGTCAATTAAAGCAAAAATACGTTTGCTAGCTACCATGCCCATTTGCAAAGTATTGAACTTATCGGCTATTTGTCTAATGGGTCTAAAAAACATGGTGATGTACATAATAAATGCTACAATTACACCTGCTGAAGCTGAGCCAACAATGGTTTCTTTAGCACCATACCAAACCACTAAACCAATGGCAATACTCGAAATAATTTCTACAATTGGAAAGAAAACTGAATAATAAAAAACACCTTTAATATTTGCATCTCTGTGTGCTTTATTTATGGTGTTAAACTTTTCAAATTCTTCCTCTTGCTTGTTAAAAATTTGAACTATTTGCATGCCAATAATATGTTCTTGCACAAAAGTATTTAATTCAGAAACTTTGTTTCTTACTTCCTCAAACGAAACCCTTACACGTTCTTTGAACCAATAAGCAGCCATGAGTAAAAAAGGAAAAACAGCCAAACTAACTAAGGTTAATTTCCAGCTTTCGTAAAACATAAAACCTAGGATGAAAATTATTTGCAATAAATCGCCCATGATGCTAATAAAACCTTCACTAAAAACTTCGGTTATGGTTTCAATATCGCTGATACAGCGGGTTACCAGCGTTCCAACAGGAGTATTGTCAAAAAATTTTAAACGTAATTTACTTAAATGAGAAAAAACTTTTGCGCGTAAATCTTTAATAATTAATTGCCCAAGCAATGCACCCAAATAACTTGAAAGCAACTGAAAAACTGTTGAAATAATTAACAGTCCAAAAATAATTGCTGAGTAAATATAAATGTTTCTGAAATCTTTTGTTGTCAAAAAATTATCAATAACATGTTGAATTAAGTATGGCCTTATAGTAGATAAAAGCGCAAATAAAATGGTGAATAAAAAAGTAAACCAAAACAGTTTTGCATAAGGATTTGATAGCTTAAATAATCGTTTTAAAACATTGTTATCAAACGAACTTGGCTTGCTTTTTTGCATTTATATTTTAGAGATTATACCAATTTTTCACTCAGCTTTTCTATTTCAAATTTAGCTGGTAAGTTTTTATAAATAATATTATACATGGCATCCATAATTGGCATTTTGATGTTCATGGTTTGATTCAATTCAAAAACAGTTTTGGTAGCATAATAACCTTCAGCTATCATTTTCATTTCTAACTGTGCCGATTTAACGGAATAACCTTTACCAATCATGGTTCCAAAGGTACGGTTACGACTATGTTGAGAGTAGCCAGTTACCAATAAATCGCCTAAGTATGCAGAGTGATTTATTTTTCTATCAGCATCGGTAATGGTGCGTAAAAAACGCTTCATTTCTCTAATGGCATTACTCATTAACACCGCTTGAAAATTATCGCCATATCCTAATCCGTTACACATTCCGGCTGCTACAGCATAAATATTTTTTAGCACAGCACCGTATTCAGTTCCACGCACATCTTTTGAAATAACTGTTCTAATATTTTTATTGGCAAGCATACCCGCAAAATGCCTTGCAATGGTTTGGTTGGAACTTGCAATGGTTAAGTAAGATAATTTTTCAGAAGCCACCTCTTCGGCATGACAAGGTCCAGAAATTACCACTATTTGATCTTCTGGAATTTGATAATCATTCATAAAAAAATCACCTACAATTTGTTTGCTATGAGGCACCAATCCTTTCACTGCAGATACAATGGTTTTACCTTTTAAATCGTCTGCTGTAATTCCTTCTAAACTATTTAATAAAAATGCAGATGGAATGGCAATCACTAAAATATCGCTTGTGCTAATAATTTGTTTCAAATCACTACCCACCTCTATTGATTGCGGGTGAATTTCAACGGTGCTTAAATAATCAGGATTGTGGTGTTTTTCTCTAATATATGTTGCTTTTTCTTCCGAACGAACCCACCACTTTAAACTATTCATGGTTGGTTCAGGTAATTCACGGTGTTCAATCAACATTTTTACAATAGCTGTTGCCCAACTTCCGCCTCCAATTACTGCAATATTTTTAGGTAAATTTTGTTCCATTCGTATTTTTATTTTACTTTAGGTATGCGCATTTTATACTTCGTATTTGCGCCACCTTTACTGATGTTTATTAATTTATTTTTCAACAAACGTTTTTTGAGTGGACTCAAATAATCAACAAATAATTTTCCTTTAATATGGTCATATTCATGTTGAATAACGCGAGCTGCTAATCCATCATATTCTTCGGTATGCCAAACAAAGTTTTCATCTTGATATTTTATTTCAATATTACTCCATCTAAATACATCTTCTCTAATGTGCGGAATACTTAAACAACCTTCTTCAAAAGCCCATTCTTCGCCCCATTCTTCTATCATTTCAGCGTTCAAAAATGCCTTTTTTATTTTAGGACAATCTTCTTCATCAAATGCGCTGGTATCAATTATAAATAAATTGATGGCTTTGCCAACTTGTGGCGCTGCCAATCCAACTCCTTGAGCCTGATACATGCTTTCCCACATATTGGATATTAATTCATTTAAGCCTTCGTATTCGGCCGTAATGGTTTGTCCTACTTTTCTTAAAACGGTATCTCCGTATGCTACTATTGGTAATATCATTCTTTTTTAAATTCGTAATATAAAATTCGAAATTCGAAAATTTTTCTGAATTTTGAATTTGGTAAATATTTTATTTTCTTTTCTCCGTTGGCTAAAGCCAACGGCTATTCTTTAGGCTTATTTTATTGTTCTTGATTGGTGAATACACAAACCTCGAACTAGTTAAAAATATTAAATTCGAAATTCGAAGTATAAATTCGAAATTTAGAATTTGATTAGTACTGTATTTTTTTCGAATTTCGAATTTATTTTTTCGAATTTCTATATCATAGTCATATAAGTTTGCAGTATAATAACCGCACTTACTTGATCCACATTTTCTTTTTTTTCTCTGTCTTTTTTCTTCAATCCCATTTCGGTTAAAGTTCGCCTTGCCATTACTGAAGTATAGCGTTCATCGGCTCGTTCAATTCTCATACTTGGAAAATTTTTGACGAGCAAAGATATAAATTTTTCAATATGTGGCGTAGCATCCGTATCATCGCCATTATGACGGGTGGGTTTTCCTACCACAAAACAACTTACTTCTTCCTTTGCGGTGTAATCTTTTAAATACTGAATTACATCTTTGCTATGAACCGTAGTTAGGGTATTGGCAATAATTTGCAATGGGTCGGTAACAGCCAAACCAACTCTTTTTGTTCCGTAATCTATTGCTAATATTCTTGCCATTTTTTTATTGTTTTATTCGTCATTGCGATCACGCCTCAGCGTGAGGGCAATCTCAAAACATGAAATGAGATTGCTTCGTGCCTCGCAATGACGATTTATCTTAGATTTTTTTAATTTTTTAGCATCTTATTTCGCTCATCAACTTAATCAACTCTATTAACTAATTTCTAGTGTTTAAAATGTCTCACTCCTGTAAAATACATCACCATTTTTTGTTGGTCACAATATTGCACTGAGGCATCGTCTTTAATTGAACCTCCAGGTTGAATCACTGTTTTTATTCCTTCGTTAAATGCTATTTCTACACAATCAGGAAAAGGGAAAAACGCATCACTGCTCATTACCGAATCAGTTAAATCAAATTCAAATGCTTTGGCTTTACCAATGGCTTGTTTCAATGCATCTACACGAGAAGTTTGTCCGCAGCCTATTCCTAATAATTGCTTATTTTTTGCCAAAACAATGGTGTTAGATTTGGCATGTTTTACTATTTTATCAGCAAATAATAAATCATCAATGGTACTTTGATTGGCATTATTTTCAGTAACCAATTGCAAGTTTTCTTGCGTTAAAATCACATCGTTTTTATCTTGTTCCAAATGTCCGTTTAGCACGGTACGCATGGTTTTGCCTTTTGGCAATAAACCATTTTTTGCTAATATAATTCTGTTCTTTTTACCTTTTAAAATTTGCAAAGCAGCTTCATCGTAACTTGGAGCGATTAATACTTCCAAAAATATTTTGTCCATGGCAGTAGCAGTTTCTACATCTATGTTTCTGTTGGCAACAATTACTCCACCAAAAGCCGAAACTGGATCGCCAGCTAAAGCATCGGCCCAAGCTTGCGCAATGGTATTTCTGCTTGCTAATCCACAAGGATTATTATGTTTGATAACAGCCACAGTTGGTTCTTCAAAATCTTCAATTAAATGGGTGGCAGCGTCTAAATCTAGCAAATTATTATATGATAATTCTTTGCCATGTAATTGTGTAAACATACCATTAATATCGCCATAAAAAACTCCTTTTTGATGAGGGTTTTCACCATAACGCAATGTTTGCGCAGGCATGGTACTTAAAGCAGCAAACTGAGTTTGGTTAAAATAATTTTGAATAATGGTATCGTAAGCGGCAGTAGTTGCAAATGCTTTGGCTGCATACATTCTACGTTGTTCAATGCTGGTTGTTCCGTTTTGTGCCAATAATGTTTCAGCTAAAACGGCATAATCATTTTTATTACAAATAATGCAAGCATCGTTGTGGTTTTTAGCTCCAGCTCTAATTAAGGAAACACCGCCAATGTCAATCTTTTCAATAATCTTACTTTCTTCATTGGTGCTTGCTAAAGTCTCCTCAAACGGATATAAATCAACCACTACTAAATCAAAATAAGGCATGTTAAATTCTGACATTTCTTTTTGATCTTGCTCATTGGCTCTGCGAGCTAATATTCCTCCAAATACTTTTGGATGCAATGTTTTTACTCGTCCACCCAAAATACTTGGATATTCCGTTAAATCTTCCACTCGGTTAACTTTAATTCCTAATTGTTCAATATAATCTTGTGTACCGCCAGTACTGTATATATTGATTCCTAATTGGTTCAATGCTTTTGCCAAAACGTCTAACCCATCTTTGTAAAAAACTGAAATTAAAGCATTTTGCATGCTACGAGCTTGATTCATATAAAATATTTCTTTTTAAAAACGAGCCGCGAAAGTAATATTATCTGTTTACTTAAAATAGGTTTTTTTAAGTAAATATTTAAATAGACTATTTATTAAAAATATTATATTGCATTAAAATATAGTAATATGACAACGGTAGAATTGAAAACAAATTTTCATCAATTAATAGATAAAATAAGCAATGAAGCAATGCTTGTAAAATTTTATGAAATAATGTCAACTGCTAATGTTTCAAACGAAGGTTCATTATGGAAAAACCTAAGTAATGAAGAACAGCAAGAGCTTATTGAAATAGAAAAGGATGTCCATAATATTGAAAATTTGATAGACCATTCCGCCATGATGTTTAAGTATACAAAATGAAAACTATACTTAAACTAACCCTCATTATTTCATTTATTTTTACTTGCTTTTCAGCATGTAAATTAGATAAGGAAATAACAAAACCAGGTATACACACTATTTATTCCAATTTTAAAAACGGGATAATTTTAGAATGTAAATTAAATGGTCAAACAGTTTATGAAGCCAGCGAAAATGCCTATGACGTTTCTACTTTTATTTTTGATTTACAAGGAAAAAAGATTGGAGAATGCAATTGGGCTTTTGGAAAAGTTGATACCATTTGTAGCCAAGTTCAAAATTGTGAAATTGTTTATTGTTGCAAAAATCACATCAGTGGACAACCATTTACTGATAAATATGGTTTGAGTAAATAGTGGTTTGAATATAATATTATTGGAGTTTAAAACTTTAAATTTTATTTATCAATCAACAAAAGTCTCTTTTATTACTGATTTTATTTTTGAGATTTCTAAAGGCAATAAATGGTCAAATGCTTTAGTTATTCTTTGTTTGTCTACGGTCCTAATTTGGTCAATAACCACCCAACTTTTGGTATTATTGTGAAATATTTCAACTCGAGTTGGATAGCTTTTAGAATTGCTAGTAAGCGGTGCAATCACAATGGTTTGTAAAAATTTATTCATTTCATTTGGTGATATTACAACACAAGGTCGGCTTTTTTTAATTTCACTTCCAACCGTTGGATCTAAGTTTACCAAAACAATTTGATACTGATTTATTTCCATTCCTCAAAGCTCTCATCTTCAAAAACATCGTTTATAAGTAATTGGTCATCGCCATTTTCGTTCATTTTTTTAAACGACTTTTCCCATCCTTTTCGTGGTGTATTTTTAGGTTTTAAAATGATAAATCCTTTTTCTAATATAAGCTCAACTGTATCGGTAATATTGTATTTTTCTAAAATGGTTTTGGTAAGTCTAATTCCTTTAGAGTTACCAATTGGGATTACTGCAATTTCCATTATTGTATTATTTAAATGTAGCTACAAAGTAATTACATTTATTTGTTAAAAACAATTTTTTTATTTATGTGAACTTTTTATTTTGCAAAATTGCATCCCGATGCATCGGTAGCCAATTACCGATCTATTTATTCCTCCACATAATCCAAATCTTTGTGAAAGCTTTCGGCAATATATGCGGTAGAAATAATGGCTAAGGTTAAGCAAATTAAGCCTACTACTAATGCCGAAGAGGTAATGTTAAAACTAAAATTGCTTTGCAAAGCGGCAAAACCTAAAGTAATTGGAACTACCGCACCACGCACAAAATTAGGAACGGTATTAGTCACTGTAGAGCGAATATTGGTGCCAAATTGTTCGCAGGCCACCGTTACAAAAAGTGCCCAATAACCAGTGGCAGCTCCTAATAAAAAACACATGAGTTTAAAGTAAGAAACCGAAACTTGGTTGTTAAATAAATACACAAAATAGAGGATTAAACTAATTCCTAAATAGCCAAAAATTACTTTTTTTCTGCTTTTAAATAATTGGCTGAACAAGCCACTTAACAAATCGCCAAACGACAAGCCTAAATAAGCAAACATTACACTGTCGGCTACTTTTATTTCAACGCCCAAGTTACGAGCAAATAAATGTGATTTATTGACCAAAACACCAATGGTAAACCAAATTGGTAAACCAATGGCAATACAAGCCAAATATTTCAGTAAGTTATTTTTATTTTTCAGTAAATTTATCAAATTTCCTTTTTGGATTGATTTGTTTGTTTCCACCATTTTATACATTCCACTTTCGTAAGTTCCTGCTCTGAGCAACAATAGCAATAAGCCTAAAATGCCACCTACCAAATAAGTAACTTGCCAATTTTTTAATGAAATAGAAAAAGCGGTATCTAAAAACGAAACCAAATAATGACCATTTTTGCCAATAAATGCAGCAGCAATGGCACCTAATGCTCCAACAGAAACGATGATCATGGTTCCAATTCCGCGCTTCGATTTTTCCATGTTTTCACTTACCAAAGTGATTCCAGCACCTAGCTCACCGGCCAAACCAATACCAGCTATAAACCTAGCTAAAGCATAACTAGGAATATCTGTTACAAAAGCGTTGGCAATATTAGCAATTGAATACAAAATGATAGAACCAAATAGCACCGAAACTCTTCCTTTTTTATCGCCTAAAATACCCCAAATTAATCCACCTAAAAGCATGCCTGTCATTTGACAATTAAACAAATAAGTATCTGTTTTATCCATCAAGTCGGCAGAAATAAAATCGAGTAAACTTTCTTGTTTTACAACGTTAAATACAATTAAATCATAAATATCTACAAAGTAACCAAGGGCGGCCACAATTATTAAAAAGTTGAGTTTTTTATTCATTTTAAAAACGCTAAATAGAATTGCATGATAAGAAAAATTGTTCGATTTTGAATAAATGTAAATATTTTCAATGATAAAAAATAGTCAAACACCCACCAAATTATAATATATTCGCACACTTATTTTTTTGAAAATAAACATGAATAAATACAATGTAATAGGCTTAATGAGTGGCACTTCAATGGATGGAGTTGACATTGCTTATTGCGAATTTGAATTGATAAATGATTCATGGAATTTTGAAATTAAACAAGCTCAAACCCTTCCTTACGATGAAAATTGGTTGGTTAGGTTAAGTCAATTACACAATCAACCAATTCACTTATATCCTAAAACTGATGCGTTTTATGGAAAGTATTTAGGAAAAATTACCAAACAATTTATTGAAGAAAATAACCTTGTTGTTGATTTTATTTCATCGCACGGACATACCATTTTTCATCAACCTGAAAGCGGATTTACTGCTCAAATTGGTTGCGGAGCAGGAATTAATTCAGAAAGCAATTTGCCGGTTGTAAATAATTTTAGGAACATGGACGTAATGCTTGGTGGACAAGGTGCGCCATTGGTTCCTATTGGTGATTTTTTATTATTTGAAAAGTATGATGCTTGTTTAAATTTGGGTGGCTTTGCCAATATAAGTTTAAAAAATTCACAAAAAGCATTTGATATTTCACCCTGCAATATGGTGTTAAATATTATTGCCAATGAATTTGATTTACCATTTGATCACGAAGGTGAAATTGCTGCTAGCGGCAATATTAATCATGAATTACTTTTAGCACTAAATGATTTAGATTTTTACAAAAAAGAAGGTGCAAAATCATTAGGCATTGAATGGGTGAAAAAAGAATTTTGGCCAATTATTGCTAGCTTTTCTTCGTTGAGTGATGCCGATAAAATGGCAACTTTAAGTGAACATATTGCATTACAAATTGCAACTATTTTAAACATTAATAATATTGAAAATGTGCTAGTAACAGGTGGTGGTACTTTCAATCATTTTTTGATAAACAATATAAAAAGTAAAACCAAAACAACAATAATAATTCCAGATTTAAACACCATCAATTTTAAAGAAGCCATGGTTTTTGCTTTTTTGGGTGTATTAAGAATGAGGAATGAAATTAATATTTTAAAATCAGTTACGGGTGCTGTTAGCAATAGTATTGGCGGAGCGTTACACGGAAATTTCAGTAAACTGATTGAAAGATTATAATCCTGATTAATCGGGAGAAAGATTACAAAATTAAAAGATTACAAAACTAAAAACTAAGTACTAGAAACTAACAACTAACAACTATTATGCAATTAGATAAATTAATACAAAAATACGAATCGAAACAACCAGAGATTGTTTTTGAATGGAAAGACAGCGAAACAGATGCGGAAGGTTGGGTAGTTATTAACTCGTTACGTGGTGGTGCTGCAGGTGGCGGAACGCGTATGCGTAAAGGTTTGAACAAACATGAAGTAACTTCATTGGCCAAAACCATGGAAATAAAATTTGCCATTGCTGGTCCAGCTATTGGTGGAGCAAAATCTGGAATTAATTTTGACCCAGCTGATCCTCGTAAAAAAGGCGTGTTGGAGCGTTGGTACAAAGCAGTGATGCCTTTGCTTAAAGCATATTATGGAACTGGTGGTGATTTAAACGTAGATGAAATTCATGAAGTAATTCCTATTACTGAAAAATTAGGTTTATTTCACCCGCAAGAAGGTGTAGTGAATGGTCATTTTAAAGTTGATGCAATTTCTACTAAAAAACGTTTGGCAAATTTAACGGGTGGCGTTTCTAAAAAATTAACAGATTTACGTTTTATTCCTGCTGACGATAAAAACTTGGTTACAGCCGATATGATTACTGGTTATGGCGTGGCTGAGGCTGTTCGTCATTACTACGGAATTTGGGGTGGAAACGTAAATATGAAACGTGCCATTATTCAAGGTTGGGGAAATGTAGGTGCTGCGGCAGCTTATTACCTAAGTTTGTATGGTGTAATGATAGTTGGAATTATTGACCGAAATGGTGGTTTGATAAAAAATACTGGCTTTACCAAAGATGAAATAAAAGAACTATTTTTAAACAAACAAGGCAATACTTTGGTTCATCCTGATATGCTTTC
>CANGGG010000031.1 GCA_947453415.1 Bacteroidota bacterium
CCTGAAAAATGAAATAATAGAATACATTACTTATTATAATAATGAAAGAATTAAACTAAATTTAAACGGAATGAGCCCGATAAATTATCGAGCTCATTATTATCAAAATTAATTATAAATTTGTCTAAACTTTTGGGTGCACTATAAAACTGAGTGGACTTTTTACTTTATAGTTTTTAATTTTATTTGTTGATATCAAAATCATTCATAAAAGCTGTGGTAAAATTCCCTGCTTTAAAATCCTCGTTTTGCATTAATTTTAAGTGCAATGGAATGGTTGTTTTTATACCCGGACCTTCTAAAATAAATTCTCCTAAGGCACGTTCCATTTTAATAATTGCTTCTTCGCGAGTTTGCGCGCTTACTATCATTTTTGCAATCATACTATCGTAATTAGATGGAATCGTATAACCTGCGTAAACGTGTGTGTCTACTCTAACTCCATGTCCACCGGGCTTATGCAAATACTCAATTTTTCCTGGTGTTGGTCTAAAGTTATTAAAAGGATCTTCGGCATTGATACGAACTTCAATACAATGCTTGGTTGGATAATGATCTTTTCCACTGATTGGAACGCCTGCAGCTAATAAAATTTGCTCTTTTACTAAGTCAAAATTAATTACTTCCTCAGTAACTGGATGTTCCACTTGAATACGCGTATTCATTTCCATGAAATAGAAATTTCTATGCTTATCAACTAAAAATTCAATGGTTCCTAAACCCTCGTATCCTATAGATGCTGCACCTTTTTTAGCTGCTTCACCCATTTTTTCTCTTAATTCAGGAGTCATAAATGGAGAAGGAGATTCCTCTACTAATTTTTGGTGTCTGCGTTGAATTGAACAATCTCTTTCCGATAAATGACAAACTTTTCCGTACTGATCTCCAGCTAACTGAATTTCAATATGACGAGGTTCTTCAATGTATTTTTCTAAATACATTCCATCGTTTCCAAAGGCTGCTTTAGATTCTTGTCTTGCGCTATCCCAATTTTTTTCAAACTCTTCGGCATTCCAAATAATTCTCATTCCTCTTCCACCACCGCCAGCGGTAGCTTTTATAATTACAGGATAGCCAATTTCTTGGGCAATAGTTATACCTTGTTCAAAGCTTTCAAGCAAACCATCTGAGCCAGGAACTACAGGAACTCCTGCTTTTTTCATGGTATCTTTGGCATTTGCCTTATCACCCATAGCGTTAATCATTTCTGGACTAGCGCCAATAAATTTTATACCATGATCTTTACAAATTTGGCTAAATTTTGCGTTTTCACTTAAAAAACCATAACCAGGATGTATGGCATCGGCATTGGTAATTTCGGCAGCGGCTATAATGCTAGCCATATTTAAATAAGAAAGATTTGACGGTGGAGGTCCAATGCATACTGCTTCATCAGCAAATCTTACATGTAAACTTTCTTTATCAGCAGTACTGTATACAGCTACTGTTTTTATACCCATTTCCTTTGCAGTACGAATAATTCGCAATGCTATTTCGCCTCTATTGGCAATTAGTATCTTTTTAAACATTTTGGGATTGTTAAAAGTAAAATATTTTTTTTACTCAGTTCTAAAACTTTGTAATTAATTAATTATATAATATCTCAACAAATGAAATTACATGGGTTCCACTAAAAATAATGGTTGATCGTACTCAACAGGAGAAGCGTTTTCAACTAATATTTTCACAATTCTACCAGTTACTTCTGATTCAATTTCATTGAACAATTTCATTGCTTCAACAATGCATAATACTTGTCCAACTTTTATTTCATCACCAATATTTACAAACGCTGGCTTATCAGGGCTAGGAGTTTTATAATAAGTACCAATCATTGGCGATTTGATAGTAATTAAATTACTAGCTACTGGCGATGAAGTTACCGCTGGCATATGAGAAGATGCTATTGGTGCTTGAGCAATTGGTGCAGCTTCAATGGTATGAGTTACTGGTGCAGCAACTTGTTGAATAATGGTAGTTTTTTCTTCCGCTTTTTTAATTGAAACTTTAAAATCGCCACGTTCAACTTCTACTTCCGATACTCCACTTTCCGCTACTAATCTTATTAACTCTTTTATTTCTTTTAATTCCATGATATTCTGATTTATTTCTAATTGTAAAACTATTTTTTAAAATGTAAATGTCAATTTTTTTTTATTCGTAAATATATAAATTTCTAATTATGAGTATGAAAATAAACTAATAAGCCCACTTTAAATAAATTGCACCCCAAGTAAATCCACCTCCAAAAGCAGCTAAAATTAAGTTATCTCCTTTTTTAAGTTGGCTTTCCCATTCCCATAATAGCAAAGGAATTGTACCATTGGTAGTATTACCAAAATGATCAATATTTATCATTACTTTACTTTTATCTACTCCCATTCTATTGGCAGTAGCATCTATAATTCTTAAATTAGCTTGATGAGGAACTAACCAAGCAACATCATCAGCTGTCAAATTGTTTCGTTCCATAATTTCAGCACTCACGTCAGCCATTCCTTTTACTGCAAATTTATAAACAGTTTGACCTTCTTGGTATACAAAATGTTCTCTTGCATCAACGGTTTCATGGCTTGCTGGTTTGATTGAACCACCTGCTTTTTGATGTAAAAAATGTCTTCCGCCTCCATCAACTTTTAAAATAGCATCAATCACACCATTTCCCTCTATATTAGGTTCCAATAAAACACAGCCACAACCATCACCAAAAATTACGCAAGTATTTCTATCTGAATAATCAATGATTGATGACATTTTATCGCCACCAACAACTAAAACTTTTTTATAAACTCCACTTTGAATAAATCTACTTCCTGTTTCCAATCCAAAAATAAATCCTGAACAAGCAGCAGATAAATCAAAACCAAAAGCATTTGTAGCACCAATTTTATCGGCTAAAATACAAGCAGAAGCAGGAAAAACCATATCGGGAGTTACAGTACAAAAAATAATTAAATCAATTTCTGTTGCTAATATTCCTCGTTTTTCAAGTAAACCTTTTGCCGCTTCAAAAGCCATATCGGAAGTACCTAAGCCATCGGCTAATATTCTTCTTTCCTTTATTCCAGTCCTACTTGTAATCCATTCATCGTTGGTATCCACTAATTTTTCCAAATCTTTATTTGTTAAAATTTTTGGTGGAACATAACCGTTAACGGCAGTAATTGCAGCTGTAATTTTTGTCATTTAAATTTTTATTATCAAAATATTTATAATAAATTTCAATTTACAAATACTTTATTTTTTTTATAAAAAAAACACCTTTAAAAAAGTGTTTTTAAATTTTATTATTGAATAGGAACTAAGTTTTTAAATTCTTCTCGAACAATGTTACATAAATCTGAATTAATCACATCACGAGCAGAAAAAATCATATTTTTAAATGCTTTTGCATTTGAAATTCCATGACCTATTAACACTGGTGCATTAACGCCTAAAATTGGAGTGCCACCATAATTTTCATAATTAAATCTGTCTAAAAAGTCATCTTTTACTCCACGTTTTTTCATAACAGAATAAAACGATTCGAAGGCTTTCAACACCACATTTCCAGTAAATCCTTCACAAACAATCACATCGCATTTATCCGACATAATATCTCTGCCTTCTACATTCCCAACAAAATGAAAAGAATTAGATTCTTCCATTAATTGATGAGCTGAAATAGTTACTAAATTTCCTTTTTCTTTTTCTTCACCAATGCTTAATAAACCAATTCTAGGATCTTCAATTCCGTGAACATGTTTCATCATAAGGCTACCCAAAACGGCAAATTGATATAGAACATCTGGTTTACAATCGGCATTAGCACCAACGTCCAAAACCAAACAAAATTTACCATCAGGTCTTGGAAGTGTGGCAGTTATGGTTGGTCTAATTACACCTTCAATTGGTTTAATAGTAAACATGGAACCAACTAACATAGCACCAGTATTACCAGCGCTCACAAATGCATCAATTTGTTTGGATGCTAATAACTTAAACCCAACAGAAATACTTGAATCCTTTTTTTGTGAAATGGCTTTTGTAGGGTGTTCACCCATTCCTATCACTTCCGTGGTATGAACAATTTCTAAACGAGAATCGCTAATACCTTGGGAGTTTAATAAATTTTCTGCTTGTTCTTTATCACCAATCAATACAATTGTATCATTGCTACCAAGCTCTACAAGTGCTAAAATAGCACCTAAAACAGCTTCTTTGGGCGCAAAATCGCCACCCATAATGTCAAAACCAATTTTCATTTGCTTGTTGTTTTGGGGTTAATTTAAAAAACGAAAAACGAAAGCACTTTAAAAAAGCACTTTCGTTTTTAGTATTTGATTTAAGCTTTTGGCTTAAACATCAGATTTCATATCAGGGAAAACATGTTTTCCACGATAAAAACCATCAGCAGTAACGCGGTGGCGCATGTGAACTTCTCCCGAAGTTGAATCGGTTGACAATGTTGGAACAGCACCTTTATAATGTGTTCTACGCTTATCGCGTCTTGATTTTGAAATTTTGCGTTTAGGATTTGGCATTTTACTTCTCTCCTCTAGTTATCAGTTTTTGTTGTAAATATTTTTTAATACATCCCAACGTGGGTCAGATGCAGGTTTTTCGTCTTCATCGTCTCCTTCGTCAATTTTTAATTTATTGACAAATAGTTGGTTATGTTCTTTACCAGCATCTTCACAACTAATTTTAGTTGGAATGGCTAATAAAAAATAATCAAATATAAATTGTTTAAAATCAAACTCATGTAATCCTTTTGGCAAATAAATGATTTCATCGTCATCTAAATTTTCGGGACCATCAGTTAATTTAACCAACAAGTCATATGTTTTATTTAAAGGTAATTCAAATTCATCCAAACAAGTATCACAATTAGTACCAATTAATCCATTGATATTGAACTGCATTTCAAATACATTCTCCTTTTTATTTAACGAAATAATGCATTTAGCATCTACTTTTTCAAAATGCTTATCTGTCATTTCTGTGAACAAATCGGCAATTATTGGAAAACTTAATTCGTTTAAGCCAAATCGGAGTTTATTGAACTCAACTATGTATGTTTTTGTTTTCAACCTTAAAATAAAGCCCACAAATGTAGTTTTTTGTGAATAAAATCTTAGCATTATTTTCAAAAAAAGTAAAAAAAATGATAGTTAAATAATTAAAATATTGGTTATGTGCAATTTACATATTTTTACTGCATTGAAAAAAAAATATTCTAAATCAAGAAATATACATCATTTATATTTGTTTGTTTTAAAAAAATTTAAAACAATTTTCAATATAAATGTGTTTAGCTGTTAATGAATCAATCAACCCAACTTATAAATATTTTAAACGAATTTGCAAAAGGAAGTGACCATGAAATTGATTTTGTAACACTTCAAAAATCAAAAACTCGTTTTCAAATTTCCGCTTCAAATAATTTTAATGAATTTATTGATCAACTGTATAACATAGGTTCATTTACAAATTTTGTTTTTGAAGCTAGGATTTGCAGTAAATCTGAATTTAAAAAAATTACAGATAAAATAACTTTTCCAATTTTGTTTTTCAAAACAAATCAAAAGGAATTAGTTCCGGTTTTACTAAAGCATTTTGAAAAAAAACAATATGAAACTATTGAATTTCATGAAAATGAAAATATTGAAGTAAATTATAGTACAACTGTAGAATTATCAAATTCAGCTAAATCAGCTGCTGATTTAATATTGGACAATCATTTATTGGCAGAAAAATTTGATGTTTCGAATTCAGCTGAAGAGCATATAATATATATTACTGGATATCATGTTGGCGCTATGTTAAATTACAACAATAAAGAAAAATCTAGTCCTTTTGAAAGGTTTATGAGTTTATTGAAAACCGAAAAAAAAGACATTAAATACATTTATTTCTTTGCCATTTTAATTGCAATTATCAACCTAGCCTTACCATTAGGTGTTCAATCAATAGTTGGTTTAATTTCGGGTGGTTTGTTATTAGAATCAGTAATCATATTAATAGCTATGGTAATTATTGCCACAGGACTCTCGGGATATTTACAAATTCAGCAATTAAAAATGGTTGAAATTTTGTTACAACGGGTGTTTGCCAATGTAACTTTTGAATTTGCTTGGCGATTACCGAAAATAAAATCCGAAATTCTATTAAAGAACTATACTCCCGACATGGTCAATCGTTTTTTTGATGTATTAACTATACAAAAATCATTGCCAAAAATATTGATAGATTTTACAGCAGCAATCATTCAAATTTCTTTTGGCTTATTGCTTTTATCTTTCTATCATCCTATATTTATCGGATTTGGAATTGTATTGATTGTAATCATTATTATTATATTTTATACAACAGGTAAAAAAGCATTAGAAACAAGCATTTCTGAATCGAAATATAAATATAAAGTGGCTTATTGGTTACAAGAAATTGGCAGAAATATCAATGCATTTAAATCAGCCGGAAAGTCCAATTTACCTATTCAAAAAGCAGATCATTTATTGAGTAATTATATCAATTATCGCAACAAACATTTCAAAATATTATTGAAACAATATGCATCAATAGTTTCATTTAAAACGCTAATTACCGCGTCTTTACTTATTTTAGGAAGTTTTTTGGTGGTAAACAGGCAAATCAATTTAGGCCAATTTGTAGCCGCAGAGCTTATCATTGTTTTAATTATTAATTCAGTTGAAAAATTGATTTCTACCATTGATGTTTTTTACGATTTACTAACTGCTTTTGATAAAATAGGACAAGTGACCGATTTAGAAACAGAAAGTAATGCTGGTAGGGAATTACATGATTTAGCTATTGACCAAAAATTTCAATTAAAAACTAATCAATTATCATATAAATATCCAGGTACAAAAAATCATATTTTAAATAATATAAATTTTGAAATTAATAATGGAGAACATGTTTGTATTACTGGTTTTGGCGATAGTGGTAAAACCTCATTCATTAAAATATTGGCCGGAATGTATAGTAATTATGAAGGCTCAATTTTATTAAATGATGTTTCGTTACGCGATTTAAATATTGATGTTTATAGAAACATCATTGGTGATAATTTATTACAAGATGAAATATTTGAAGGCACCATTGAAGATAATATATTGATGGGTAGAAATGGCATTGAATTCAAAGAAGTAATTAAAGCCCTAAAAATTGTTGGACTAACTGATTTTATTGCTCAATTAACTGATGGATTACAAAGCAATTTGTTGTCGGCAGGAACCAATTTCCCTAAAAGTATTATTCAAAAAATATTATTAGCAAGAAGCTTTGTTCAAAAGCCAAAACTGCTCATTATTGATGACTTTTTTTACAACATGAATCAAAAAGAAAACTCGCTTTTATTGGATTATATTTTTGAAAATAAAGATTGGGCATTGATCATGGTTACATCACAAGATAGCATGATGAAAAGATGCGATAAAATTTTCATCATGAATAATGGAAGTATTGTTGAAACGGGAACTTATGATGAGCTAATGGCCTCCAGTTCATTAAACAATTTTTTGAATTAATTACTAAAAAATAATAAAATAAAATGGATCAAAATCCCTATAATAACATATCAAAGGAACTAAAAAACAGTTCGCTTTATACCGTTAAATTAATTAATACACCTAAAAAATTTAAGACCATCAGGAACTGGCTTTCAGGCATATTTATTATACTTTTTTTGTGTATGTTTTTGCCTTGGCAACAAAATATAAATGGTAAAGGAAAAGTTACTCCATTTGCTCCTGAAGATAGGCCTCAAAACATTCCATCAATCATAGCTGGAAGAATAGAAAGTTGGAAAGTGGTAGAGGGGCAATTTGTAAAAAAAGGTGATACACTGGTAGTAATAAGTGAGGTAAAAGAAAAGTTTTTTGACCCACAATTATTAAATAGAACAGATGGACAAATTAATAATAAAATAGAAGGTTTAGCCGCAAAAAACAGGAAAATATTAGCACTTGAAAAGCAAATTGATGCTTTAAAAAGTAGTGTTTCAATTAAACTTAAAATGGCTAAAAATAAAGTTTTACAAAGCGAATTTGCTGTAAAAGCAGAAAAAGGAAATTATGATGCTGCAATAGTGAACGAAACTTTGGCAATAAATCAGTTTGATCGATTGAATGAACTGTATAAAAAAGGATTAGCATCGCTTACTGAAATTCAAATTAGAACAAATAAAAAGCAAGAAGCAAAATCGAAAATGATAGAGGCAGAAAACAAATTCAATAAAGTTGAAAATGAATTGATCAATGCACGAATAGATTTGAATTTTATAGAGGCCGAATACATTGATAAAATATCGAAAGCAGAATCTATTTTGGAAGAAACTGCAGGAGAGCTTTTTGAAAGTCAAGCTGATTTAATCAAACTGAAAATTGAATACAGTAACTTACAATTACGAAGTGGATTTTATGCCATAAAAGCACCACAAGATGGATATTTGGTAAAAGTTACAAAAGCTGGAATTGGCGAAATAATAAAAGAAAATGAAAATATTGCAAGTATTGTTCCAGCCTATACTAAAACTGCTGTAGAAATGACGGTTAGGGCTTTAGACATGCCACTAATTTATAAAGGCTGTAAAGTAAGAATTCAATTTGATGGTTGGCCTGCTTTAGTTTTTAGCGGTTGGCCAAGTGCAAACGTTGGAACTTTTGGCGGTTTGGTTCAAGTTATTGACAAAGTTGCTGACGAAAAAGGAAATTTCAGAATATTAGTTACGCAGGATCCTAACGATGTTCCTTGGCCAGAATTAATAAGAGCTGGTGGTGGAGTTTATGGTTGGGCCATGTTAAATAGAGTTCCTGTTTGGTATGAACTATGGCGACAGTTCAATGCTTTTCCTCCCGATTTTATGGAACAAGCTAAATCAGATAAAAAATAGAAATTGATATGAACATAAAATACCATCCAATCATTTTATTTTTATTGCTTTTTGTACCTTTAAAATTATTGATAGCACAACAAAATGATGTGCAGTTAACTTTTCAAGATTTTTACCAATTGGTAGTGCAAAATCATCCCATTGCAAAGCAAGCAAACTTACTAAATGATAATGCTAAAGCTGAGTTATTAGCAGCCCGTGGCGCGTTTGATCCAATTATAAGTTCAACTTATGAAAGTAAATTTACAAATGGTAACAACTACTATACTTATTTTGAACCACAGCTAAAAATTCCAACAATTATTGGCATAGATATAAAAGCCGGTTACGACCAAAGTGATGGAATTGCGGTAAGCAACGAAAGAGCAAAAATGATTGAAAGCAATGGCGTAATTAGTCAACAATATGGCGAATATGGTATGTTTTATGGCGGAGTAAGCGTACCAATTTTACGAGGATTACAAACTGATAGCCGAAGAACAATATTGCGTCAAGCTCAATATTTACAAGGATTAAATGAAGCGGAACGCATAAAAATTATTAATAAATTATTTTTAAATGCAGCCAAAGATTATTGGGAATGGCAGTTGGCCTATGAAAAATTACGATTGACACAATTCAATTACAAATTAGCAGAAACCCGTTTCAATTTTATAAGCAATAGAATAAAAGCTGGCGAAGATAAACCCATTGACAGCATAGAAGCTTTGATTGAATTAAAACGCAGAGAAACTATTTTACTTGAATCGGAATTAGAGTTTAAAAATAATGGCTTCAATTTGAGTAACTACTTATGGAATAATAAAAACGAGGCCTTGCAATTAAAGGAAAACATTACACCATCGGAACAAGGAAATGAGATAAATACAATTGCCAATGATTCCATTCAAAGAATGGTAAATTTTGCAGAAAATAATCATCCTGAATTACAGAAATTGCAGTTTAAAAACAAGCAATTAATGATGGATAAAAAATTAGCAATTGAAAACATAAAACCTCAATTAAATGTAGAATATTACCCATTCCAAACTTATAGCAAAGGAAGTTTAAACGATGTAAATAATGTGTTTGGTAGGCAATATAAAATGGGTGCAAGTTTTTACAGCAGTTTGTTTTTAAGAAAAGAAAGAGGAAAACTACAACAAGCAAATATTAAACTTAAAAACAATGATTTTGAAACACAACTTACTAAACGAGAAATTGTAAATTCGGTTTTTATGAGCTATAATCAATTAAAAAATTTAGAACAATTATTGGCCATTCAACAGGTATTAGTATTGAACGCCATTACCTTAAGAAATGCAGAAGAAACTAGGTTTGAAAGTGGTGAAAGCTCACTTTTTTTAGTAAACTCGCGTGAACGAAGTTTGATAGAAGCACAAATAAAACAAGCAGAAATTAAAAGTAAATATGCCAAAGCAAAAGTTCAATTGCAATGGGCTAGTGGAATAAAAATGTTTTAGAGCAACTTAAAAGTGTTGAACTATTAAAAAATATATTGGCATTCCAATGGTAATATTTACAGGGAAAGTTACAGCAAGTGCCATAGGCAAATAAAGTCCGGGATTTGCCTTAGGAACATTAATTTTCATGGCTGCTGGCACAGCAATGTATGATGCACTTGCGGCCAATACAGCAAACATAAAACGGTTAGTAATATCTGAAGTAACAAACGAACTTATATAAGCAAAAATACAGCCATTAATAATTGGAATTATAATGGCAAACAGAAAAGGAAACCATCCAAATGAAAAGAAAGACTTTAATTTTTTTCCACTTGAAATTCCCATATCTAGTAAAAAAATAGCCAAAAATCCTTTGAACAAATCGGTGGTAAAGGGCTTAATTCCTTCCGCTTGTTTATCGCTTGCTAATAGTCCAATTGTTAAACTTCCTAAAATCAACAATACACTTCCATTGGTTAATGAATGTTTGAGCACATCGTGTTTTTTAACAGTATTAACTTCCTCTTTATTAAAAATAGAGATTAACACTAAACCAATGATAATAGCAGGAGATTCCATTAAAGCCATAATTGCAACCATATGTCCGTGCAAACCTAATTGGTGTGATTCAAGGTAAGAAACAGCTGTTACAAAAGTTACAGCGCTTACTGAACCATATGCCGCAGCTATTGCACCTGCATCAAAAACATTTAATTTTCGTTTTAAAATAAAAAAAGTGTAAAAAGGAATTATTAACGAAATGAAAATGCCAAATAACATGGACCATAAAATTTCAGTTGTAAATGTTTCATGCGATAGCTCTTGACCACCTTTAAATCCAATAGAAAAAAGCAAATAAATAGTAATAAACTTTGATGAATTAGCGGGTATTTCTAAATCGCTTTTTAAATAAACAGCAACGATGCCAAGTACAAAAAAAAGCAATGCAGGATTTCTGAGATTTTCAATTAGAAAATTGATGTTCATATAATTTTTTTGTTATCTTATTTTTGAGAATTTAAGTCTTTTTCCTTTGTTATTTTCATGGAATTTACCTTGGTCATAAACCAAGTTTCCATTGACAAATGTTTTAATAATTTTACTATTAAAGCATTGATTTAAGTATGGCGACCATCCACATTTATAAAGAATGTTTTCAGGTGTTACCACCCATTCTTTATTTAAATCTACTAAAACAATATCGGCATAATACCCTTCCCGAATATAGCCCCGTTCTTTGATTCTATAAATTTCTGCAACGTGATGACTCATTTTTTCAGCAATTTTTTCAATACTGATTTTACCTTGATGATAAAGGTTTAGCATTGCTGGCAAAGCATGTTGAACCAATGGACCGCCAGACATTGACTTGAAATATGAACCACTTTTTTCTTCAATTGTATGTGGGGCATGATCTGTTGCAATGATATCAAGTGTGTTATTCAAAAGTGCCGCAAGTAATCCGTTTTTATCTTCCTCCGTTTTAATTGCAGGATTCCATTTAATTTTAGCCCCCAATCTTTCATAATCTTTATCTGAAAACCAAAGATGATGGATGCATGCTTCTGCAGTAATTCTTTTTTCTCTAACAGGCAATTTGTTTTCAAACAAATTGGCTTCTGCAAGGGTAGAAATATGAAATAAATGCAGGCGGTTATTGTATTTTTTTGCGATTTCTAAAACGCGTTTTGTGGCTGCATAACAAGCTTCTTCACTTCTTATTTTTGGATGAAATTTAAAGGGGATATTTTCCCCATATTGTTTGCGGTAATGGTTTGTATTGTTTTTAATGATTATATCGTCTTCACAGTGCAATGCAACCAAAGAATCTGTTCGAGAGAAAAGTGTTTCTAAAAATTCCGGATAATTTGCCAAAATGCCCTCATCATTATTAAAATATAATCCATCATCAGTTATTCCACAAACATTTTCATTGTCAGTTTTTAAAGCTTCTTCTAAATTGTTTTGATTGATTCCCATAAAAAAGGAATAGTTAGCCAAAGATGTTTTTGATGCTATGGAATATTTCTCCTCTAACAACACTTGCGTTAATGTATTTGGAATGGTGTTTGGCATTTCCATAAAAGAGGTTATACCACCGGCTAATGCTGCCCTTGATTCGGAGTAAATATTACCTTTATGGGTTAAACCTGGCTCACGAAAATGAACTTGGTCATCAATTATTCCGGGTAAAAGATATAAACCTTTTGCATCAATAATATGAGCATTATTATCATTAATAACAGGAGCAATATTTTCAATTCTTTCACCAATAATTAACACATCGGCAACTGTAATTTTGCCTTCATTAACTATGTGTGCTTGCTTTATTATTATTCTTTTCATAATAGTATTTATGGGTTACAAATATCACAGTACATTGGATTTTCCGTCTGTTTTCCATGAGGATATGTTTCTTCTTTGGTGAAGGAACATTTATGACAAGAAAAAATAAAACTTAAAATACTTCTTGTTGGAAAACGACATACCGAACAGGGTAATCCATGTTTTGCTTCAGTAATTCCAAATCCGGGCATTTGGCAATCCGGACATCGACTGTTTATTTTTTCAATCAATTTTTTAGTTGCACGCGCTATTACTTTCATTCTTGTAGGATTATACATAGCCCGCATGTCTGTTTCTATATATACTTTTCCGCCATCAGAAATGAAATGAGAAAAAACGCTTTTTAATTGATCTAAATTGGTTATGCCTTTTACAATGTTACTGTAATCAGCTTTTGATTTTCTAAGAATCAAGCCATGAGAAGGAAAGTTTGCTTTGCTTGCAAAATCATTTAATTCGGTTTCTGTTTGAATTATTGAACCATTGAAATTAGTTTCATTACTTATTTCCCTGACTACAATTTCTAAATTATTCTTCTTGTCTATCATTAGCAAGAACTCATCATCTGCTGAAATAAATGGCAAAGATGGGTGAGGACCAAAAGAACCTTCACTGGCAATGGCTAAATCACAATGATTTAATTCCATTGCCATCAGGCACTTGATTTTTGCGGTAGTAATAGGGTCGAATTTTCTTTCCACCTCACCGGTAAAAGTGCCAAGTTTATCAGTATCTAAATTAGAAGCAACAAAACATTTTACGGCCAATTCTTTTTCTAAAATAGGTGCAAACACTTTTTCCTTTTGGTGTTTAGTTGCAATAATTAAATGTCTTCCCTCAAACATTTTTATTTAATTTTCTTACTATTTTCATTTAAAAATTTGATTGCTAAAGCACCCATTATTATTCCAAAGGAAGAAAAAAGCTGTACGTTTGACTTATCATTTATTGTAAATGCCATTATCAAAAAGGCAAGCATAAGGAATAAGCAAAAAACTATTTTTATTTGATAAAAGTTCATCACTAATCAACTTTAATTATTACTTCAACTTTTACACTTTGGGTTTTCGAATTGATAATTTTCCTCAATTCAATAAGTTCTTTTTGTAATTCCTTTATTTTAGTTTCCCTAGTTTTTATATCCTCTTCATTACTATGGCTATTTATTTTGCGCTCATGATATTTTATTTTTATATGTATCATTTGAGCTATAAGTTCTACAGCATCTTGGGAGTTAAATTCTCCTTTTATAAGTTGAATTTCCATATAGCTACGATTATTGCCCTTGGCCTAATGAATATGCTACCTTACCATCAAATGAATATAGGTTTTCTGTTTTTATGCTATCAATGTTTTCATTGAGTGCATTATTCAAAAGTTCTATGATGTTTGATTTATTTATTTCAGCATTTTCCGAAGGTTTAAAGCGACATCTCCAATGATCTGTACAAAATGTTTCATTAAAGCCATCTGGCCATACTTTAATTCCTCTGTTTGTAATCATAGAAAGTTTTAGTACATTACTTTCTATTTTTTTAATTTTTCCAGCTAATTCGTTGGGATTAGCACCGCTCCAATGAACAAAAATATCTACACCTACTAAATCTTTTTTTGCGGCAGGTTTACGCACATATTTTGGTAGGTTAAGGGCTGAATTATTTGCATAAGAAACAGGCTTTAATATATTTGGTTTTTGACCAAGATTTGAAATTACCGCATTTGCAAATTCTTTGGTTCCTAGTTTTTGTCTACTGATTCCTTCTTTAAAAATATCGTAAGTATGATTTCCTTCTTCTAAAGTTTTAAGCCAAGCATTTTGAACTTTTTCTGCTATTTCTGTTTGTCCAATATGATTTAACATCATAATGGCACCTTGTAATAATCCTGAGGGGTTGGCTACATTTTGTCCTGCTCTTCGAGGAGCGGAACCGTGTATTGCTTCAAACATAGCACATTCTTCACCTATATTTGCTGAGCCAGCTAAACCAACCGAACCTGTAATTTGTGCTGCTACATCGCTTAATACATCGCCATATAAATTTGGCATTACAATTACATCAAAAATTTCTGGCGTGTCAGCCATTTTTGCTGCACCAATGTCTATTATCCAATGTTCATTTTCTATGTTTGGATATTCTTTGGCAATTTCATCAAACACTTGGTGAAACAAACCATCAGTTTGTTTCATAATATTGTCTTTAGTAAAACAAGTTACTTTTTTGCGGTTTTGTTGTTTTGCATATTCAAAAGCATAACGAACTATTTTTTCACAACCGGGTCTACTAATTAGTTTTAAGCATTGTACTACTTCGTCTGTTTGTTGGTGTTCAATTCCCGCATATAAATCTTCTTCATTTTCTCTAACTATTACAATATCCATTACAGGATGTTTTGTACTTACAAAAGGATGCAAACTCATGCAAGGCCTTACGTTTGAATACAATCCAAGAAACTTGCGAGTAGTTACATTTAAGCTTTTATAACCGCCACCTTGTGGAGTAGTGATAGGGGCTTTAAGGAAAATTTTGTTTTTTCTAATAGTTTCCCACGATTCAGATGCAATGCCAGAAGTATTACCTGCTAAATACACTTTTTCGCCTACTTCAATTTCATCAATTTCGAGTTTGGCACCTGCTGCTAAAATAATTGCTAACGTGGCGTCCATTATCTCAGGACCAATTCCGTCTCCTTTTGCTACTGTTATTCTTGTCATGTTTTATTGTTTTAAGTTTAACACCGCAAAATTGACATTTCTAATTCATAAGTTTTTATTTATATTTGTAATGTAAACCATAAAAATAATTTATGAACTATACCTTAAATCAATTGCAAATATTTTTGAAAATTGTACAAACAAAAAGCGTAACAAAGGCCTCGGAAGAATTGAATCTTACCCAGCCAGCGGTTTCTATCCAATTGAAAAATTTGCAAGACCAATTTGACATTCCATTAACGGAAGTGGTAGGTCGAAAAATTTACATTACTGATTTTGGATTAGAGATTGCGGAAGCAGCTGAAAACATCATTAACCAAGTTTATGCCATTAACTATAAAACCTTAGCTTATAAGGGTCAATTAACAGGTCGTTTAAAGATTTCTGTAGTATCAACTGGAAAATATGTGATGCCTTACTTTTTAACCGAATTTATGCAGCAACATGACGGAATAGATTTATTGATGGATGTTACTAATAAAAATAAAGTGATTGAGAGTTTAGAAAACAATGAAATAGACTTTGCATTGGTTTCCATTTTGCCAAGTAAACTGAATATTGAGAAAATGGATTTACTCCAAAATAAATTATACTTGGTAGGTAGTTCCGAAAAAAAAATAAAAAAAAATACAAGTACAAAAGAAATATTTAAAGATTTGCCTTTAATTTTCAGAGAAAATGGTTCTGGTACACGACAAACAATGGAAAATTTTATTGAACGCAATAAGATTTCAGCATTAAAAAAGATGGAGTTAACTTCCAATGAAGCTGTTAAACAAGCATTATTAGCGGGTTTAGGATATTCAATTATGCCCTTAATTGGAATTAAAAACGAACTACACAACAATGAACTGCAAATTATTCCAATTAAAGGTCTTCCAATTAAAACAACTTGGAGTTTAATATGGTTAAAGGGAAAGAAACATGCTCCAGTTTCTAAATCTTTTTTAGAATATTTAAAAAAAGAAAAATCACAAATCGTACAAAATAAGTTTAGTTGGTATGAACAGTATTAAAAATTAATGCTGAATTTCTAAGATTTTCAATCAGGAAATTTATGTTCATATATTTTATTAATTATTTTTTTGAATTAATAATGCGTCACAAAAATAATCGTTAATAAATGTTTTCTAATTTAACAAAACTCAAATTTATTTCCATCAAATAAACCTTTGTCGCTTAGTTTTAAATAAGGAATAACTAACAATGCCATGAACGACAAACTCATGAAAGGCGCTCGCAAAGTGGACCCCAAAACTTGTTTACTAAAATGATCTAATTCGGTATAATCTTGGGCTATATCCCAAGCATCTTTGTTACTCATTAAACCAGCAATTGGAAGCGGTAAAACTTTGGTTTCAGAACCATTTACCGCACACAAACCACCTTTGTTTGTAATGATTAAATTTACTGCCTTGCAAATTTCTTCATCGTTGGTGCCAACAGCAATTATATTATGACTATCGTGAGCAACTGATGAGGCGATAGCTCCCAACTTTAAACCAAAGTTTTTGATATATGAAATAGCAATGGGTTTTGTTTCGTATCTGTTAACCACTACAATTTTTAAAATATCGTTTTCAATGGTTAATTCACTTTTTGGAAATTCTAATTTATTAGTAATTAGTTGTCCATCTAAACATTCAATAACTAGCTCCTTTTCTTTTGGAAAATATTCAAAATCAATAAGTGTTTTTAAGTTTGTTTCAAAATAATTGATGGGTTCAATGCTTACTTTTTCAATGAAAGTTTTTCCATTTTCAGCCACTAATTCTCCCTTGATAAATGTTTTTTCAACGATAAAATCTGTTAAATTATTGATAACAATGAAATCTGCTACATCGCCTAATTGCAAAGCACCCACAGGCATTTTATAATGGTGAATTGGATTGATACAAGCTACTTTTAACACATCAAACAAATTGTATCCAAGTGCAACAGCTCTTGCCACTAATTGATTAATATGGCCCAATAATAAACTATCAGGGTGTTTGTCATCGCTACAAAACATTAATTGATCAGCATGTAATTTCATTAAAGGAATAAGTGTATCAAAATTACGGGCGGCACTTCCCTCACGAATTATAATTTTCATTCCAAAAGCTATTTTATCCAATGCTTCCTCTAATGTAAAACATTCATGGTCGGTACTCATGCCTGCGTCAATGTATTGTTTTGCCTGCGCTCCGCGCAATCCTGGTGCATGTCCGTCAACAGGTTTATTGAACTTTTTTGCTACCGCAATTTTTGCCATTACTTCCTTATCCTTGAATAAAACTCCAGGGAAATTCATCATTTCGGCTAAGTATAAAATTTCCGGTTTGGCTAATAATATTTCAATATCAGCAGCATTAATGGTAGCACCTGCAGTTTCAAAAACAGTAGCAGGCACACAACTTGGGGCTCCAAAAAAGAAATGAAAAGGAACTTTATTCCCGTTGTTAATCATGAACTCCACCCCTTCCATTCCTAACACATTTGCTATTTCATGTGGATCGCTAATGGTGGCTATAGTTCCGTGAATAACTGCCATTCGCGCAAATTCACTGGGTACTAATAAACTGCTTTCAATATGTACATGCGAATCGATAAAACCAGGTAAAATAAAGTTTGTTAACGTTTCAGAAATTTCTGTAATGGCTGCAATGATTCCATTTTCAACGGTAATTTCTGCAGGGAAAATCCGTTGATTTAAAATGTCAATATAATTTGATTTTATTTTCATGATTGCTACATATTAGGCATTTTTTCGCCACAGATTACACTGAATGCACAGAATTTTGAAAATACTTCGAATTCATTTTACTTCGCTCACGCCTTGCGTGATTGTCACTTCGCACATCGAACTTTTAATAAACTTTACCATTCATCAAAACACTTTCTACGCTATCATTTCCAAAATTATAAGGAATAAATGCCAATGAAGAAATAGGTTTTGTAATAATTAAATTAGCTTTTTTACCTATAGTAATACTTCCATGAGTTTCACTCAATTCAATTGCATAAGCACCATTAATAGTTGTTGCGTTAATAGCTTCTTCGGGTGTTAATTTCATTTGTGTACAAGCCAAACTTACAACAAATCCCATGCGTCCGTTTGGCGAACTTCCCGGATTATAATCTGATGCCAAACATACTGGCAAACCAGCATCAATCATGGCACGAGCAGGCATGTAAGGTATACCCAAAAAGAAGGAACAATTAGGCAAACCAACGGGCATGGTATTACTATTTAGCAAACAATCAATTTCTTCTTTTCCGGTATATTCCAAATGATCAACGCTTAAAGCATGGTGCTTAACTCCTACTTGCACGCCACCAGTATAACCTAACTCATTGGCATGAATTTTTGGTTTCAAATTATATTTTGCAGCAGCTGTTAAAAGCATATCTGTTTCTTCAACGTTATAAAAACCTTGGTCGCAAAACACATCAAAATAATCGGCTAAATTTTCTTTAGCTATGATAGGCAACATTTCATTAATAATTAAATCGATGTAACCTTTTCTGTTATTTTTATATTCAGCTGGAAAAGCATGTGCACCCAAAAAAGTAGCTTTAATAGGAATGGGCGAAACACTTTTTAGTTGAGCAATTACACGCAACATTTTTATTTCATCGTGAACCGTTAATCCATATCCACTTTTAATTTCAATGGCACCCGTTCCTTGTTTGATAACTTGATTCAAACGTTCCAAAGCTTTTATAAAAAGCTCATCATGGCTCATGCTTTGCAATTTTTTTGCAGAATTTAAAATACCACCACCTGATGCTGCAATTTCCTCATAACTTTTTCCTTTAATGCGCATTTCAAATTCTTCTTCACGCCAATTAGCAAATACCAAATGTGTGTGACTATCAACAAAAGCTGGCATCACCATTCCATTGTTAGCATTTATTTCGTGTGAAATTTTTATATCGTGAAGGCCTTCATTCAAATCTTCCATTTTACCAAAGCCAAAAATGCAATCATTTTCAATGATTAAATAAGCATTATCAATGGTGTTCAACACACCCATTTCAGCTCCCTTTTTTAGTAAAATATTTTTATCTAAAATGCCCGCAAGCATTTTTATGTTTGAAATTAAAGTATATGATTTCATCATACAAAACTAACATTTTTAGACTTAAATAAATTGTTAAAATATCAGGATAAAAATTGTTTGTTTAGTTATTATATTTTACAAAAAAACTCAATATTTTAAAAATATTGAGTTTTAAAATTTATAATAAATTATCAATGATACTTTTCAAAACTTTATCATCAATAGTATCAAATTCTGATTTGTCATAAATGGTTAATAAATAAACTTCTTTGTTTTCATTTACTAAATAGGTAATTACTCTGCCACCTCCACTTTTACCCTTGCCTTTACTTTTTATTGACAATCTAATTTTAAATAAATTGTTTCCAAGTGGGATTCCATTGTCTGGTTCATTGCTTAGCACTTCTCCAAGTTCCAATAATTCTTGTTTTAAAGAAGGGAATTTTTTAATTAGTCGTTTTGCTTCTTTTTTAAATTTATCTGAGGGAATTACCTTATAGCTCATTTAGGAATTCACTTAATGTTTGCTTGTTTTTTCTGCTTTCTTTCAAGTAAACAACTTGCTCATAAGCCTCTTTTAAATCAGACTTTATTTTAAGTGTTTGTTCGTATTTTTTCAGTTTGTTTAATAGTTTTTCCCAATCAGAAAATGGCAGCTGAACAGCATTGGTTTTTCCATTTACATCGCTTAAATATTGAAGATCTATTTTCATACTACAAATATAAAAAACTTTAGGTAAATTTTTTAAATTCAATTTCTAAACAAAAAAATCCCATCAGTGATATACTAATGGGATTTAAGATATTCATTTATAAAAATTATTGCGCAATAATACTAATTGCTGTTCCTCCACCTGACGCTAACTTTAAAGTCAGTTTAGACTTATTTGTAATTGTTATTTTTTCAATTACATAAGCTTCAGGATTCTTGTCCCAACTTGCATCGGCAGCATCTTTATAAATAGTAGCTGTATACTTTTTACCTTTATCCAAAAAGCTAAAATCCATGTTTAAATCTCTGGCATTTTCATCGGTAATACTACCTAAAAACCAATTGTTAGTTCCTTTTGCTTTACGAGCAATGGTTAAATACTCGCCTGGTTCCGCATGAATTACTTTGGTATCATCCCAATCAACTGCTACATCTTTTATAAACTGAAAAGCATCGGGTTTTGCTTCATAATTTTCAGGTAAATCGGTTGCCATTTGAACTGGACTATATAAAGTTAAATACAAGGCCAATTGCTTGGTTAAAGTAGTATGCACTTGTTCTTTTGCATCGGGATAATAATTGCTCTTTTTAATTTTAAAAATTCCTGGCGTGTAATCCATCGGACCACCCATTAAGCGTGTAAAAGGTAAAATGGTTTCATGCTCTGGTGGATTTCCCTCACTCCAAAAATTGAACTCTTGTCCGCGAGCAGCCTCTGCTGCCATAAAGTTAGGATAAGTACGGTGTAAACCAGTAGGACGAACTGGTTCATGTGCCACTACCATAATATCGTATTGCGCAGCTTTTTTGATGGCACGTAAATAATGATTTACCATCCATTGTCCATCGTGAAATTCGCCACGAGGAATGATTTTTCCTACATACCCTGATTTTAAAGCATGGCTTCCAACACTTCCCATTAAACGGTATGCAGAATCAATCCAACGTTCGTAATTTGTAACACTTCCACTTGTTTCGTGGTGTGTTATCATGCCAACGCCTTTGCTTTGCGCATAAGCATTTAAACCTTTAAAATCGTAATCGGGATAAGGAGTTACAAAATCAAAAACATCTTCTTTCCATTTACCAAACCAATCTTCCCAGCCATCGTTCCAACCTTCTACTAACACCCCACCAAAACCATTTTTAGCAGCAAAATCAATGTATTTTTTGGTGTTTTCAGTAGTTGCACCATGTTTGGTTTTTGTCTTTTGTTTTCCGTCTGAACCTGCATCACTGGCCGATTGTCCTCCAGCAAAATCCCATGTTGAAAGTCCTAAATGCATTTCTAACCAAATGCCACAATACTTCATTGGTTTGATATAATTGGTGTTGGTTAACTTACAAGGTTCATTTAAATTTAAAATGGTTTTTGAAGCAATAATATCTCTTGCATCATCGCTAATAATAATGGTTCTCCAAGGAGTGCTGCATGGTGCGCGCATGTATGCTTTATTGCCAACGGCATCGTTAGCCAAAGTTGATGTAGCTTCAAAAGTTGATAAATTAAATTTTAAATCCATAGCAGGATAATTAATTAACGCAGCTTCGTGAATATTTACATACACATTGTCTTTGGTTTTTATCATTAAAGGAGTTTGAACAAATGCTCCTTTGATAGGAGTAGCAGTAAAAATTGCACCATCGCGTTTCTTCGCTAATTTTTCAATTTCCGAAATTTGTGAAGTGTTATAAGTGTATTCGTTGGTATCAAAATCGCCTGGCATCCACCAAATTTTATGGTCACCGGTTAAGTTAAATGTGCTTAATTCATCGGCTACTACAAAATGGAATAAATTAGGCTGCTCAGGAAAATGATACCTGAATCCAACACCATCGTTAAACACCTTAAACACCACTTGAAGTATGCGCGGCTTTTCCCCTCTTTCTTTTAAAGTAATGGCTATTTCTTTATAGTTGTTTACAATGGTTTTAGTTTCGCCCCAAACAGGAGTCCAAGTTTCGTTAAAGTTACTTGAGTCAACTTGCAAAATGCTAAAGTTATTCAATAAATCAGCTTGGTCATTTATTTTAAAACCCAAGTTAGAAGTTTCTACAATGGGCTTGTTTTTATAATTTACATTATAAACTAAAGCACCAGCCGCGTTTAATTGAAGTGAAACGGAAATCTTTTTGTTAGGGGAATTTACTGTAAAAGTTTGCGCAGAAACTGCACAAGTACTTGCCAATAAAATAATACTGAGTAATTTTTTAATTTTCATTTGATTATTTTCTTTGAAACAAAAATAAACTTTTTAGTGGGAGAAAAAAATGATGAAGTATGAATGATGAAGTATGAATGTTGAATGATGAAATGAGAATTGAGCGCTGAGAATTGAGGAAGTATGAATGATTAAGTATGAAATGGGAGGTGAGAGAGGGGAAATGGGAAAAGTTAAAGTTTGAATGATGAAGTTTGAAGTGAATTATTTATGTTGATTGAGCATCCATTCATATGTTTCTTTGATTTGATATTCACGCGTCCAAAAATCGTGCATGTCAAAATCAAAAATTTCTAATTTTATATCTTTCATTACAGTCTTTTAGTTTTTTAAAAAAATATTGATTGAATATTGAAGATCAAAGACAATAGAAATTTCTGACGTTGTAAGTGTTGTGATTAAACCCTTCCCAAATTAAATTTGTAAATTCATTTAATGAATCCGCACCATTATTTTGTTCAACATCAAAATTATGCATATCAAAAAATTCAATATTCCGATACGTTGGAAATATTCAAGTAATAGTAAATTAGAATAAAATAGATTGAATGGTATGTGCAATACTTTTAACAGAAACAGATTGATTTCCTAATTGTATCATATAATTAATTTCTTTGTCGCCATCATTCATTACTACTACACAAATTTTTCCATCTTTGTTTTTAAATGCAGTTGCTTTAAGGCTACTTCTGCTTGATGAGCAGGCAATTCGTTTAGCTCCAGGACGAACAAATTTTGAAAAATGCCCGATATAATAAAACGCATTGGTATAAATAATTTCATTGGTTTGTGTGTTTACATGAACGGGTGCAAAGCAAAAATTCCCCACATGATTTGGACCACCTTTTTCATCTAAAAAAATGTTCCAATCAGTAAAGCCAGTAAGGCCATTGTTAAAATCTTTTATCATTGATTTTGCATAAAACTCACCAATATTCCAATTATAATATTTTGCTTCATTGAACACTTCTTTACAACCTTCGGTAAAGAACAAATTTTTACTTGGATAAGTTTCATTTACTAAACTAATATTATCGTGCATTTGTTCCCCACCAGTCCAGGTTTCATACCAATGGTATCCAATACCCCATACATATTTGGCAGCTTCTTTATCGGCTAAAATTACATTTACTCTTTGAAAAATTAAATCGCGGTTATGATCCCACACAATGATTTTCTTTTTTGATAAACCTGCTTTAACTAAAGTTGGACCTAAGTATTTTTTCAAAAAATCTCTTTCTTCCTCAGCTGTATATATGCACGATTCCCAGCGTTGGGTTGCCATAGGCTCATTTTGAATAGTTAAACCCCAAACCGGAACTCCTAACTTTTCATATTCATTGATGAATTTTACATAATAATTAGCCCACGATTTGTAATACATTGGCAATAATTTTCCGCCTTTTAACATGTTGTTATTATCTTTCATAAAAGCTGGTGGACTCCATGGAGAAATGAACAATTTTAAGTTTTGTTTAGTCATGTTAAATGCCTTTTGAATTAAAGGGATTTTATACAAAGTATCGGGTGCAATATTGAAAGTTTTTAAGTCTTTATCGCCTTCTTGCACATAGGTATAACTACCACTTGAAAAATCGCAACTATTCATATTGGTACGAATTAAAGAATAGCCAATTCCTTTTTGCGGATGAAAAAATGATTCCAATAATTTTTGTTGTGATTCAGCGGAAACTTTAGCAAAAGTTTCGGAACTTGCATCGGTAATGGCGGCACCTATTCCTATTATTTCTTGAAAGGTTTTGGTGGTATCAATAAAAATGGCAATTTCAGTTTCTTTAGGTTGTACCTGAGGTTTAAATTCAATCGAATCAGAAATGCTAATACGCATATTATTTTCGGCAGAAGTGGTGTAAACCAATACTTTGTTTTTGGGAAAATTAACCTGAGCTACTAATGAATGAATGAAAAAAAAAGATGATAGAATAGCAAGAGTTTTTCTATTTAGAATCTGGCGAATATTTAACATTTAAAAATATTTTTTTATTGGTTGCTATGCAATGAATAATTTTAAAAAAAGGAAAAAAACTACCATTTAAAAGTAACCAAACTACCTGGTTCTATTAAATAATTAAAAGATTTTCCGTTTTCATTGATTTGAATTTTTTGAGAAATAGATTGATGATTATAAGCCAATAAAACTTTAGTGCCATCGGTATTAATATAAGCAACTTGTGATATTCCGGCATTGCGAGTATCGGCAGTTACAATTCTTTTTGCGTTATAAAGCACAAACTTTGAAGCATGTCCAAGCAAATAATATTCTATGTTTTTTTGGATTTGATTGTTAACAGAGTTAACAGCAATCACTCCTCTACAATCTTGGCAACCACCATTTCTGGGACCAAAATTTTCGTCTAATGCTAAGTTCCAAAACAGCACATTTTTAGCATCATTTCTAGGTGCACCAACAATTAAATTTTCGGTGTTCCATGCTAGGTTACTGCCAAAATCTTTTGCCCATTCGCCACCTGAACATTCGGTAAAATAAATTCCTTTATCAGGATACTGAGTTGAAACTTGACTCATGGCACCTACGCTTCCCCCATAACAATGAAAAGCAGTTCCGCTTATATATTGTCTTGCAGCCGAATCGGCAAGCACTGTAATAGGATAATCTGGTCGATCCCAATTATGGTCGTAAATTAAAATTTTTGTTTTGATATTGTTTTTTGCAAAAGCAGGACCGATTGCATTTTTTATAAAATTAATTTGTTCCTGAGCCGACATTTCTAAACTTAAATATGGCGCGGCATATAAGGGTTCATTTTGAATGGTAATGCTATTTATTGTAATACCATAACTTGCAAATGCATTAATATATTTAACAAAATAATTAGCATAAGTATTATAAATGGTTGGGTCTAATTTGCCCCCATTTATCAGACTTTTGTTTAATTTCATCCAAGCAGGCGCGCTCCAAGGAGATGCCATTATTTGTACATTTGGATTAATGGCAAGAATTTCTTTAAGAACAGGAATTAAGTATTCCTCTTCAGTTGCAATACTAAAACTGGTAAGCGCTGTGTCTTTTTTATCTAATGCAATATCATTGTAAGTATAGTTGGTTGAGGAGAAATCGGAGGCTCCAATAGTTAAACGCAAATAACTTATTCCAATACCAGTATTAGGGTCAAAAAGATCTTTTAAAATATTGATTCGCTGAATAGATGAAAGGTTTTTCATTAACACATAGGCCGAGGAACCAGTAAGCGCAGCGCCAAATCCCTCCATTGACTGACGTGTTTTAACAGCATCAATATCAATATTTACATCAGCAGTAATATTGGTTGAAAATTTAATATTTATGGGTTGCTTGTAAAGCAAAATACTCCCATCGTGGCTTGTTTTCCAAACACCTATTGTTCCATCGGTAGGATTATTACTACTTGGTGGAATTAAAATTTCTTTCCCTTTGCAGCTTATTTGAATAATTAATAACAAAAATATAAAACGAATCATAAAGCCTTGCATAGAGGTATTTGGATTAAAATTAAAATACAATATTACACCCAAAATGGTGGATGTAATAAAAAAAATAGCAATGGGAAACTAAATATCCCCATTGACTATTTTTTAAATGAAAACAAAAAGAAAAAGGTCATATTAAACACTAAAAACCATTTTATGAAAAAATTAAAGACCTTTTTCTATTTGTTTAAAAAACTTAGCTAAGCAAATTTGCTTAGCTTTTTAAATTGTTAAATTAGTTAACAATAAATCTTTTTACAGATTTGCTACCGTTGTTAGTTACTTCTAAAAGATATACTCCTTTTGAGAATTCAGCAACGGAAACTCTTTTTACAAAGTTAGATTCAGTTCTGTTCATAGTTTCTGATGAAACTAAAACACCACTAATTGAATATACATTAAATTGGATTTCGTTTTTGTTAGCTGATTCAAATTTTACATTTATGTAGTCACTAGAAATAGTTGGAAAAACTTCGAAGTTAAAAGCACTTTCTGCATTATTAACACCAACGTTAATTTGAGTTTCAGTACAAGTATTGAATTTGTAGTTTTTAACACTTCCGTCACCAGCAGGCATCGTATATAATCTGTTATGACTAGTTGCATCAGCACAAGGAGCGCCTACAGCAGTTTCGTCTTTACCCCAAGAGCTACCGTTTACATATTTGTATTCAATTTTAGTAAGTGAAGCTAAAACAGGATAAGTACATTTATAAACTGTTCCACTGTGTAAAGTTAATTTAGTAAAGCTAGGATTCCATCCGTTGAAAAAACCCGCAACGTGAACACCAGATGTATCCACAGTTAATCCTTCCATATCTACATAAAAAGTGATATTTTTAACAGGAACAGAAGATGGACATTGGTTAAAAGCAACTGTAGGAACTACCATATCAGTTAAACCAGCTGAAACAATTCTGTTATGGCTATTACCAGTTGTACATGCTCCAGGAGCTGCTTCTTCTTTACCCCAAGAATTACCATTCATAAATTTGTACTCAACGTAATCGCCAGGTTTTGCAACTACAACGCAAGAATAAATACTTGTAGTTCCTTCTTGAGTCAATACAGTTGTTGTAGGACTCCATCCGTTAAATGAACCAACAACGTGTACGCTATCAGTAGAAACTGTTAAACCTGTCATATCTACCTTCAAGGTAACATTAACAGTTTGAGCTTGCAACACTACCGCTGCAAACATTAGAGAAAATAGTAAATTGATTTTTTTCATGATTGTTTGTTTGTTTGTTTGTTTGAATTTATAATTGAATTTATTAGTGTTTAGTATCCTAAGTTTTGTGTTAATTTGGGGTTTCTATCCAATTCGTTTTGAGGAATTGGTAGCACCAATTTGTTTTGAGTTACGTTATAAGTAAATCCTAAATTATTCATGATGCTTAATACTTTTCCAGAACGTTTTAAATCAAACCACCTGTGTCCTTCAAAGGCAAGCTCTAATCTTCTTTCCAATAAAATAGAATCTTTTAAACTTGCTTGACTTGTTGCCAAAGTATTTGGCAATAAAGACCTATTTCTTACTGTATTTAAATCGGTTTGAGCGCCAGCAGTATTTCCTAATTCATTTTTAGCCTCAGCTTGTAATAAAATAATATCGGCCAAACGAATCAAAATATTATTATCGGCTCTTCCAGCTTGTGCTGATCTCTGTTTAAAAGGAAAAGGAACTGTATCGTTAGGATAATGAGCATCTTTCCATGGTAAACTCCCTTCAAATAATATGGAAGAATGAAGTCTAACAGTATCATTTGCCATTTTAAAAGCTGCTATTAAATCGTTAGAAGGTGTATTAAATTTACGCCAAGATGTATTATTCATAGAAGGTGGAAGCCATAACATTGGACCCCAATTAGCTTGATCGCTATTGTTTATAAATTGAATTTCAAAAATTGATTCAGTAGAATTTTCATGTTTTCCATCCCATAAAAAATCGTAATTTGTCAATAATTTATATGAAGTATTACTTGTTACAGCTTCTGCATATTGAAGTGCTAAAGCCCAATCAGGATTTGGTTTTTGTGCATATACTTTAGCTAATAAAGCATTGCAAGCTCCAATAGTTACTCTTTGTTTATTTTGTGGATATGCCAATGGAACTTTTTCCATTGCAAATTTTAAATCAGCAATAATTGAATTATAAATTGCATCAATAGACGATTTTGGTTGATAAACAACAGCAGGATCTGTAGAATTTACTTTATGAACAATTAAAGGAACTTCACCCCAAATATTTACCATTTGAAAGTAATGAAATGCTCTTATAAAAGCTGCTTCGCCTAAAATTTCTTGTTTTCTTTGCTCTGTTAAGTCTAATGATTGAATATTTCCAACATTGTCTAAAACTGCATTTGCTCTTCCAATAGCTTCATAAAAATAACCCCAATCGCGAGATACATTTCCATTTAAAGCAGTAGTAGTAAATTCATCTAATTGAAAATTATTTGGATTGTCGCCACCAGAATAACAATTATCAGAAACTACATCATTATTAATATAATAATCAAAAATGTAGTTTTCGCTAATGAACGCGCTATAAACCGCAATGATACCAGCTTCCGCATCCGCAGCAGTTTTAAAGAAATTTCCTTCCGTAACATCAGAAATTGGTTTTCTATCTAAAAAGTCTTTTTTACAACTTACTAATCCAAGAAGTGCAAAAACAATAATGTATATATATTTTTTCATGATAATATTTTTTTTAAAAATCAATTTTAACACCACCAATAATAGTTCTGTATTGCGGATAAGTTCCATAGTCAATTCCTTGTGAAGTGCTACTTCCTCCATCTCTATTTACTTCAGGATCGTAGCCAGAATAATTAGAAAAAATCCATAGGTTTTGACCACTTACATATAAATCTAATTTGGTAATTTTAAATCTAGTAATCCATTTTTCAGGCACATGGTATGAAAGGGTAACAGTTCTTAAACGTAAGTATGAACCATCTTCAATAAATCGGTCACTAATTCTTGTATTTTTATTTGGGTCGCCAAACATGGCAACAGGCATATCAGTAATGTCGCCAGGATTTTTCCATCTATTTAAAGTTGCAGCGCTTCCGTTTTTAACATCAAACATTCCTTCCGTTTCTATTCTTGTGGCGTTTAGTACTTTGTTACCATAACTAACTTGTAATAAAAAATCTAAATCAAAGTTTTTATAGGAAACAATATTGCTTAAACCAGCAATAAAAGTAGGAATTGGAGAACCAATTATTTTTCTATCAGCATCTGTAATTTGTCCATCACCATTTAAGTCGGCAAATACTAAATTACCAGTTAAAGGATCAACACCTTTACTAACAAAACCATAGAATGAACCAACAGCATTTCCTTGTTTTATTTGAACAGCATAACCTCTTTCAGGAACATCGCCACTGTAAATAACTTTATCGGCTCCGCCAATATTTAATATTTCATTTTTATTAGAAGAAATATTAAAGTTAGTTGACCAAGTAAAATTAGCCTTTACAATATTTTTAGTTTTAATAGCAAACTCAAAACCCCTGTTTTCTATTTCGCCAATATTTTGAATTCCACTGCTAAATCCAGTACTTCTGGGCAAATCAACATTTACCAAAAGATTGGTTGTACGTTTTACATAATAATCAGCGGCAATGGTTATTCTGTATTTTAACAAACTATAATCTAAACCAATATTAAACTGATTGGTACTTTCCCATTTAAGGTTATCATTACCAATAGTTGATGGTTTAGCACCGGGGTAAATGATTCCGTTAAAGTTATAGTTAGCGCCCAAAGTATATAAACCATAAGAAGCATAATCACCTATGTTTTGATTACCGGTAGTACCAGCACTTAATCTAAATTTTAAATCGTCAATCCATTTAGTTTGTGGCATAAAATCTTCTTCAGAAATTCTCCAACCTATAGAAGCAGAAGGAAAATAACCATATCTATTGCTTTTACCAAAACGGGAAGAACCATCGGCACGAATATTTGCTTCTGCCAAATATTTGTTTTTAAATTTATAAGAAACCCTTCCAATATAAGAAAGAATAGCCCATTCGGAAGCCGATGAACTTGCATCCATTTTTCTGCTTCCAGCATTTAATGTGGTAACAGCAGCATTTGGATATCCGTTTACAGCTCCATAAGTAGCTTCATATTTTGATTCTTGAGCAGTATAACCACCCATAAAAATTAAATCATGGTTTCTTATTTGCTTTTTGTATGTTAAAGTATTTTCGGATAACCAAACTAATTGTTGGTTTGTTCCTGCAGAACCAACACCACCTTGTGATCTTCCATATTGTGTTTTAAATGGATCTAAGAAATAGTTGTTTTTACTATAATAAGTTTCGGTATTAAATGAACTTTTGAATGTCAAATTTTTTATAATGTCATATTCTAAATAAAAACTTCCTACAAAACGCAAAGTATTGGTAGTATTGATTGGAGCTTCAATGTTAGCCACAGGATTTTCCCAAGCTTGTAATGGGTTAACTGTATAAGTTCCGTTTGGATTATAAATTCCTATTAAAGTTGGAGTAGAAAGTGCGCCTAAAATAACGCCACCTTGGTTCACTCGACTATTATCAGGAACATTTTTATACGCAACATTTGATAAGGTTAAATTAGTACCAAATCTTAAATTTGATTTTATTTCATTAACCACATTTAACCTTACACTTGTTCTTTCAAATCCTGAATTTTTTACAATTCCATCTTGATTTTGATTATTTACAGAAAAATAATAACGTGATTTATTGCTACCACCAGCAAGAGAAAGTTGGTAATTTGATTGGGCAGCAACCCTAAATATTTCGTTTTGCCAATTGGTATTTATATTTGGATAATCATTTTTATCTAAACGAGCTGAACCACCGGCATTGATATAGGTTTCATTTACCAAATCAATATAGTCTGATGTTCCTAACATGGGTAGCTTTTTGGTTACTTCACTTAAACCATAAGAAAAGTTAAAACTTACAACAGGCTTATTGGGCGTTCCCATTTTAGTAGTAATTAATACCACACCATTTGCCGCTCTAGCTCCATAAATAGCTGAGGCGGAAGCATCTTTTAGTATTTCAACGGAAGCAATATCAGAAGGATTAATACCTTCGGCCGACAATAATGGAATACCATCTAAAACATACAAAGGTTCATTTCCGGCAGAAAGGGAGGTGGTTCCACGTACACGGATCGACATTTCATTTCCCGGTTTACCAGAATATTGTGTAACTTGAACACCAGCTGCTTGACCTTGTAAAATATTTTCTAACCTTGTAAAAGGTTTTTTCTCAATTTCTTTGGTAGAAACAGAAGCAACAGAACCGGTTATATCTTTTCTTGATTTAGAACCATAACCAATTACAACTGTTTCTTTTAATTGTTCCGAAACAGATTTTAAATTTATTGCTATATCATTTTCTGAATCTATCGTGTAATTTTTTGTTTCATAGCCAATATATTTTATTGTTATTACTTCACCTTTTGCAGCATTAATTTTAAATTTTCCTTCAAAATTAGTTGTGGCTCGCTTACCCGTTAATTTAATTAAAAGGTTAGCACCAACTAAAGGCTCATCTGTTTTTTCGTCTTTAACAATTCCATTGATAGTTTGCGCTGAAAGGGCAAAAGTAAAAACTGCAAAAATGAATGTAAAAATTATCCTCATATACTTGAATTTTTATTATACTTTACCTGACAAAAGCATGTATTTATATATTTAAAAACAGAAACATACATAATATGAAATTTTTTTATGTTGCTGAAATTCTGATATATTACATACAATTGAATAAAATTGAAATTCAAACCTAGCCGATAATTGAGCTAAATGCAAAATTAAACACCTGACAAATACTCTTCATTTTCAAAAAAATATTTTCGTGTTTTTTAGGAAACGGGATTTTAAAATGAAAAAATTACATCATAGCCCCTACTATATATTTCTAATGTATTCATTTAAAGGCAACTTGTCATCTAACGCCATTTTTTTCTTCAACCTATACTTCGTTTGTTCTACTCCGTTTACCGTTATATTTAAAATGGAAGCAATTTCCCTATTATTTAAGTCTAAGCGGATAAAACAACACAATCTTTGGTCATTTGAGCTTATTTGAGGATGAGAATTCTTTAGTTTTTCAATAAAATTCTTATGCATTTCGTCAAAATTAAATTGAAATTGATCCCAATAATCTTCTTGGTTTATTTCATTGTTTATTTCACGCATTACCTTTTTTATTTCTAATGAAATATTGCTGCTTTTAGGATCTATCTTCTGTATATTGTTTTTTAAATCACTCAAAAACTGATTCTTATGAGCACTTTGTAATAGCGAAACACTTAATCGTGTTTGCTTGGCTTCTAATTCTTTTGCTAAATTTTCGTTTTTAAGGTTGAGGATTTCTTGCTCTGATTGTTTGGTAAAAACCTCAATTTCCAAATTTTCATTTCTAAGTCTGAGTAATTCTTTTTCATTTTTCTTAGCTTTAACTTCACGTTCTAAGTTTTCATTTTGAAGTTTTAATATTTCTTGTCCTCGTTTTTCAATTACAATATATCTTTCAAGCCCCTCGTTTTCAAGTCTTAATATTTCTTGTTCGGTAAGTTTAGCTTGAATTTCATTTTCCAAATTTTCATTCCTAAGTCTTAGAATTTCTTGTTTATCTCTATTTGCTTTTAATTGGAAACGTTCTTTTTGTCTTTTTATTAAATACATAAAAATTAAAGCTACCAAACTAAATATCAGAATTATAATCAATAAAATAAACCACCATGATTTCCAAAATGGCGGTTTTACATGAATAGCTATTATCGATTCTTTGCTCCAAGTATTATTCATATCTAATACTTTAACTTTTAGCTTATACCTTCCAGGCAATAAGCTTGAAAAGAATGCTCTATGTTCGCCATTTTTTAAAACGTTCCAACTTTTATCAAATCCATCTAATAAATAAGCAAACTTCATTTTATTTAAGTTACACAAACCATTTGACGTAAAATCAAAAACAATTGCTTTATCGGCATAATTCAACTCTACCGTTGATTTTGGTTCATTTAAGCCTTTGGTTAGAATGGTTCTATCGTTATATAATCCTATAACTATAGATTGATTATTCACTTTTAAATCTGAAAATATTACGTTTTGAACCGAGTTTGAAATAGCTTCATTAAATGGTTTTATAATAGAATAACCACCTGTGCAGCCAAATAATAAATTATTGTTTTTTAACCGAAAAGTAGCTTTTTGGTTGTATTGATTATTTTGCAAGTTTTCATCCATTCCAAAATCTAAAATGTTGAAGGTTTTTGCATCTATTCTTGACAAACCATTTTTAGTAGCAACCCAAATATAACCCAAATAATCTTGCTCAATGGCGTGAATTACATTTGAAGACAAACCATTTTCAGTATTTATTTGTTTAATTTTATCGGTTTTAGCGTCTAAAATATTAATGCCATTAAACTCCGTACCAATCCATATGAAACCTTGTTTGTCTTGGTAAATACACCTTATTTTATCGCTACTAAGTGCCTTAGTTGAATCAATATTTGATTGATTATAACGCTTAAAAGTACCTTTTAAAATATCAAATCTATTTAAACCTTTGTCTTCACTAGCTACCCAAACATATTTATTATTTGCGTCAAGCAAAACATCTATAATTTGAAAACTAGAAATGGAGGTTTCCTTGTTTTTAACAGGTTTGTAATTAACAAATCTGTTTTCATTGATAATATAATTACTTAAACCACCACCTAAAGTACCAATCCATAAATTGCCATTTAGCGCCACTTCTATATCCCATACATTATTATGAGCTATGGAATTAGTGTTATATTCATTGGCTTTAAAACTTAGCAATGTGCTTTTTTTGAAGTCGTATAAACTTAAACCATTGGCAAAAGTTCCAAGCCATAGAGAATTTGGTCCCGCTTTTTTTATACAAGTAAGCGCATGATTTGGAAAAAAACCTGCTCCAACTTTAGCTTTTACTGTTTTATTATTTGCCTTTGGGTCTATATACAACAAACCTTCTCCATCAGTTCCCAACCAAATTTTACCAAAATCGTCTTCTTGAATGGCTAAAACCGATTTCAAATCTTCGTTTTCATAAATGGCATCATTGGTTAAAAAAGGAGAAACATTTTGAGAATGAATGTTTAATCCACCATTAAAAGTACCAACCCATAAATTATTTAAATGATCAAAATATATTTGATAAATAGCATTTGAATTCAGGGATTTGAATTTTCTTTTTGAACTTTTTAAGTTCAAAAACTTATTTGCATTCAAATCAAAATAACTAATACCACCACCATCTGTAGCTATCCAAATTCTATCTAATGAATCTGTTTCCACATCGGTAATTCTGTTATTCGTTAAACTATTGTTTCCTGTTTCTGCAGTAGAAAAGTGTGTAAATTGTTTATTTGATATATTGTATTTATACAAACCACTTCCTGAAGTACCAATCCATAAATTACCTTTTTTATCCAGTCTGATTGATTTCTCATAACTGTTCATTTTTAATGCATCATTGCTATGAATCACATGAGCAGTTTTGGTTTTTTTATCAATAAAATGTATGCCTTCACCAGAGCAAGCCACCCATAAACGTTGAGTTTTATCAAGTGTAATATCAAAAACAAAATCAGATGAAAGTTGATTGTTTTCTTTGAAATAATGTGCTACTAAAATACCATCTTCAGTAATACAAATTAAGCCTTCACCAGATGTTCCAATCCAAATGAGGCCATCATTGTCCTGAAATATTTTTCTTACAGTTAATGTTTTCCAATTGATATTAGAATCTTTTAAATCTAATCTTTTGAATAAACCTGTGCTTTTATCTAATATGGTAATTCCAGCATCTTTATGGCCAACCCAAATATTACCTTTTCTATCTTCCATTAATGAAAGTACAGTGGGACCAGCTATTTCATTGGCAGATTTTCCCGCATTGAACAATTTAAATTCAAAACCATCAAATTTGTTTAACCCATAGCGAGTGCCAATCCACACAAAACCTTCTTTGTCTTGCAGAATGGCATAAACAGTATTATGAGAAAGTCCGTTATCAATGGTTAAATGCTTGAATTCAGGTTCAGCAAATTGCCGCTGCCCGCTAACAATTTCGGGAAATAGCAGCAGGAATCCAACACATATTTGAATAATATATTTAAATGAAAATGTCAAAACAATGGGGTAATTATTTTAAACAAATATATCTAAAAATACATATCAAGCAGAAAAGTTTATATATAATTATGCTTTAATAGCCCAACGTAACTTGGCAGAACGTGCTCTTGGGTTAC
>CANGGG010000032.1 GCA_947453415.1 Bacteroidota bacterium
CAAAAGTGCTTTACTTTACGGCAAATCCTAATAGTGAAGCTGAAATAGTAAGTGTAACTTTAAGTCCATTGAGCAACGCTCGTAAATTAGTTTTTGATTATAATTTTGCAGAATTGGCAATCAAAGGAAGAGGAGTTCAAGGCAATACATTATCAAAATATTTAGTAAAATCAATTAAGCAAAAAACCAAAGGAATTAGCACCATTGGTGGAAGAAATATTTGGTATGACGATGTAATAGGTAGGTTAAATAGTGATGGAAGAGGTAAATCAATTGGAAGTTATACCAACGATGATTTGATTTTGGTGATTTATAAAGATGGAAATTATGAATTAACAAATTTTGAACTAACCAATCATTATGACGCTCCGCACGTTTTGTTTATTAATAAATTTAAAGCAGATAGACCTTTAAGTGCCGTTTATTATGATGCGAAGCAAAAAACATATTATGTAAAACGATTTTTGATAGAAACTAAAACCATTAATTCTAAATTTTTATTTATAACTGAAGGTGATAAAAATATGTGCTTAGTAGCTACTGATTTAAAGTTGCCGGAAATTACTTTATTAACTGGAAAAACTAAAAAAGATTCAACCGAACAAACCATCAATTTAGCTGAATTTATTGACGTAAAAGGTTGGAAAGCCATAGGTAATAAATTAGGAAGTAATGAAATTTTAAGCATTGAATTAATAGCTGCTGAAGAAGAAATAGAGGAAGAAATAAAACAGGAAGAAAATATTGAAGATGCAATTATTCAAGCCGAATTATTCAATGATGAATTTATAAAAGAAGAGCAAGAGTTGGTGAAAAAATTATTGGCAGATGATGAGGAAGATGAAAAACCAGCTGTTCCAAAAGTGAAGAAAAAAATAATTACTAAACCCGATCAACCTACTTTATTTTAAATAAATTACCATGCACGAAGAAAAACATTTTGAAGGCAGCCAATTGGTTCGCGATATAGTTATAGGAATGAGTGATGGTTTAACTGTTCCTTTTGCTTTAGCAGCGGGTTTAAGTGGCGCTGCTAATGCTGCCAACATAGGGAATAACATTATTGTAACTGCAGGCATTGCTGAAATTGTGGCTGGAAGTATAGCCATGGGTTTGGGCGGATATTTAGCAGGGAAAACAGAAATAGATCATTATAAAAGTGAGTTGCAGCGCGAGTATTTTGAAGTAGATAATTATCCTGAAAGAGAAAAACAAGAAGTAGCTGAAGTTTTTGCTGATTATGGTTTAAGTATTGAGCATCAAAATTTGATTGTTGACGATATTTCAAAAGATAAAGACCGTTGGGTTGATTTTATGATGAAATTTGAACTTGGACTTGAAAAACCAAATTTGAATGCTGCTAGAAATAGTGCTGCGGCAATTGGTATTGCTTATATTGTTGGAGGAATTATTCCATTGTCTGCATACTTTCCCATTTTTGGTTTAAGTACCAATGCTGCATTAATTTATAGTTGTATCATTACAGCCATTAGCCTTTTTATATTTGGATATTTTAAAACAAAAATAATCGGTCAGCCTCCTGTTTTTGGAGCTTTTAAAGTTTTAGGAATTGGTGCAGCTGCAGCCGCAAGTGCATATTTTATAGCTCATCTATTGGTTTAAAATGATTAGAAATTATTTACTTATTTTCATTATTATTTTTGCGATAAAACAATCGTTTTGCCAGCAAATTGCTATTGGTACCATCAGTTCAAATGATAAAATTGAAATGAACGATAAAAGCAAACGAGCATTGAAAGTTGCCTATTTGCGTACGTTTGGAGATGGAAGAAAATTGGATACTTTTTTTATTGATAAAGTAGGTCAGGTAAAATATTTAATTTTATTAGGTTCCAAAGTAAATGTAAAAAGTAAATCAGCAGTAAGTATTACTATAGTAAATAATACCGTTCATTTAAATTCAAATTCAGAAATGAAAACTTGCAGTAATGGTGCTTGTGCTGAGTGTAATTTTTTTACAGAAAACAATAAAGTTGTTGCTTGTAAATGTGAATCAAATGGTTCAATTAGTAACCATTGTACTTATAAAATTAACGATGGAAATTATTTTTACTCTTTAGTCTCAAAAATTATTGAGGAGTAATTAAACGTAAAAAATATATTAAGCTTAATCCTTATGTTTTATTGGAATTTAAAATGCAAAAAATAGGTATTACTGGAAGTATTGGATCGGGTAAAAGTATCGTATGTAAAATATTTGAACAGCTTGGTGTGCCAATATATAATGCCGATGAAAGAGCAAAATTACTAATGATTTCGAATGCTGAAATTATTAGAAAAGTAAAATTGCTTTTTGGTCATGAAAGTTACACAGAAACAGGCGAACTGAACCGAAAGCATATTTCAAATATTGCATTTAATAACAAAAATTTATTAACTCAATTGAATCAAATTGTTCATCCAATAGTTTTTAAAGATTTTGACAATTGGATTCTAGCAAAAGAGCAGTTAAACATTAAATACATTATAAAAGAAGCGGCATTAATGTTTGAAACGGATAGTTATAAAAAAATAGATAAATTTATAGTTGTAACTGCTCCAATGGAATTAAGAATTAACAGAACCATGCAAAGAGATTCCATTTCAAAAGAACAAGTAATATCAAGAATGAATAATCAATTGAGCCAAGAAGAGAAACTAGCTAATGCTGATTATGAAATAATAAATGATGAGCAAATTTCACTCATTGAACAAGTTTATACTTTGCATCAGCAATTAAATAAATAAGAAAAATATTTTTCAATTACTTCAATTTTTGTTTTTTAATTTTAAAACATTTGATTTCAAATTAATTTTATATTTAATGCAATAAATTAACACAAGAAATAATAGATTTTAGTGCATTTTTAATTCCAACAAACAATATTATTAAATTAAATAAAATTGAAATATTTTCATTTAATTATCTCTCTATTTATTCTAAAAATTTTATTCTATTAATACTTATTATTTCTTTTTAGTAATAAAATATCAGCTTTTCAAATCATTATTATATTTTATTCCTGTTTTTAAAATCAATGATTTACATGCTATTATTAAACTATATTTTTTTATTAATTAATATGTTTTGATGGATTAATTGCATAAAATTTTGATTAGAATTGAATTTGACTATTATCATTTATACATCATCCTACAGTCATATTTTGGTCATTAGATGTTGCTCACCTTTGTGAGGTAATTTTAAACAAAAAACAATTAAAATATCAAACATCATGAAAAAAAAGTATTTCTATGGAGCTGTAATTTTAGCATCAATGTTAAGTTTCAGCTGTAAACAAACAGATCAAATAGTAGATACCAATGTAACACCTGGACCAGAAATAGCTGCTCCCTCAGTAAATGAACTATTCACTTATTATGGTGCACCATCCGATCCTACCAACGCGCAAGTATTAGATGCCATGTGGGCAAAAGCTGAAGTGTTAACAGTTACTGCAACTGTGCCAAATCCAGCACCACCAAAATTGTTTCAAGGATATTGGGGTAATACTTATAATGTAAGTTTAAAATCAATAACTGATACCATCGGTGGAAATATTTATTTCTTAGCAGAATGGAATGATCCTACAAAAGGAATGGATCAAGCTCCATATTATTTCAATAGTACAACTCATCTTTGGGCAAAAGAATCAAGTAATCCGGTATATGATACTATTAATGGGGTGATGACTCGTAAAGGTTTTAACGAAGATAAGTTTGGCATTTTATGGAATATTTCAAGTGCAGAATTTGCAGCACAGTCATGTTATGGTACTTGCCATACTTATTATAGCTCAGCTACAAATCCTAACACTGGAACTGGAAACCATTGGACAAAAAGTTATTTAGATAAAGTTGACCAATGGCATTTCTATATGATGCGTGGAAATTATTATAAACAATGTTCAGATGAATTTCAAGATGATGGATATAGCGGTGCAAGTCCAACAACTTATACAGCTAGTGCTACTAATGGTCGTCACGTAGATGCAATTGGAAGTACCGCTTCAAGTAAAGGAACTTATAACAATGCTCAAACATTGAAACTTTCGAATAAAACTACAGTGAGTACTTCAGTTCCATTATGGATTTATTTAAATCCAACTGGTGATCAAATTTATTATATGTTGGATAAAGATACTTTGAATACTACAAATGCAAAATTTATTTTGTCTGTAGATTCAATGGGAGTTTTATCTTATGGAAGTTCAAGAGGCGGAAGCGTTGAGGGAACAATTGATCCAAATGCATCAACAGATTATGCGCAACGTCCAAACAGTGTTTTACCAATTAAAACATTCCCAAGTTTAATTGTGTCTGCATATGAAGGTGGAAGAGCAGATGTTGGTGGATATACTTATCATGATGGTACAAAATGGCATATGATTTTCTCTAGAAAATTAAAAACTGGTGATATGTTAAATCAAGATGTTGATTTCTCAGATCGCGCTGATAAACAATTTGGAATTGGTTTCTTTGATAATGCAAACAACCAACATGCCATTTGCCCAGGATTAGTATTAAAATTCAAAAAACCAGTTTTATCTAAATAATTAAACCCAATTAATTTTCAAGATTATGTCAAGAAAAATAGCAATTGGGTTATTACTAGCAAGCACCATTGTTTTATTTGGAATGTACAGTTGCACCAAGGACGTAACTGTAATCATTGAACCCTCACTAAGTTCAATACCCACCAATAAAACAATCAGTTTTGCAAGTGATATAGTCCCAATCATATCAAAAAGTTGTGCAATGACTGGTTGTCATGTAACAGGAGGAAAATCTCCCGATTTATCAGAGGGAAAAGCATTTGGATCTTTAAGTAGTGGAGGTTATTTAAATATTGCTAATCCTAAAAGTAGTAAAATATATCTTTCATTAACAGGCAAAGGAGGTTTACTTATGCCAATTGGTTCAGTCAATAACCCATCAAATTTAAATAATTTGATACTAATGTGGGTTCAACAAGGTGCCAAAAACAATTAAATAATATTTATATGAAAAGCGAAAGAATAAATAAAATAGGCATTCAGAAAATTAAATTACTAATCATATTTAGTTTTCTGTTAAACATAGCCTTCAATGCAAATGCACAAGAAGCTTTACCTAAACCCGAGCCTGTAAAATACACTTTTGAAGGAAATTATATGGGCGATAATCAAACAACAAGTTCTTTGTTTAAAAACAGTTTAGAATTTATAATTCAACATCGTTTTGGAACAGTGAATAATGGATACAAAGATTTTTATGGCATTTATGCTCCATCTAATATTAGATTAGGTTTGAATTATGGAATAACCAAAGACCTAATGATTGGTGCTGGATTCTGTAAAGACCGTTTGTTATGGGATGGAAATATTAAATATGCTATCATTAAACAAACGCCAAAACGATCCCCTGTTAGTGTTTCCTATTATGCAAATTTTGCAGTAGATACAAGAGATGGAAAAGAAGTTACTTTTGTAAGTGATTTAGATAGGGTTTCATACTTTAATCAAATACTTATTTCTAGAAAAATAAATAAGCATTTGTCATTACAAGTTGCTCCTAGTTATACTCATTTAAATAATGTAGTTGGTTACATTTCAAATAAAGAAGTTAAACCAACAATGTTAAACGATCATTTTGCAATAAGCTTTTTGGGTCGTTATAAATTATCGAGTGTAATGTCAATATTTGCTAATTATGACCAACCATTAACTGTTCATCCCAAAAATAATTCACAACCTAATATTTCGTTTGGCTTAGAGATGAGTACTGGTTCACATACATTCCAAGTTTTTGCAGGAAATTATAGTTATATTTTACAACAAAATAATAATTATTACAATATGAACGACTACAATGCTGGTCAGTTTTTAATTGGATTTAACATTACCCGTAGATGGGATTTTGAATAGTAAATAGTTAGTTTTTTTTTGAAAGAGAGCAGTCAAATTTTTGGCTGCTTTTTTTTAATTTTTTTTAAGTGACCATAGTCATTGCATTAATTGAAAACTGTCAAGAAAGCGAGTGCCTCCAATCATTTTTGAAAAACCATTCACTTTACATCTTTGTAAGGCAAAATAACATTTTCTATTAAGTAATATTTTAAGTAAAAATCAAAAAAATAATTATCAAACATATTTTGATTATGAAAAACGAAAACGAAGAATCAAGTAGGAGGAATTTCTTAAAAATTGGCTTATTATCAAGCGGTGCTGTAATAGCAGGTGCAAGTATAATAAGTGCAATTACAAAGGAGGAAAGTAAAGAAACAGGTAAAAGGGTAAAGGTTTTAACAGCGGATGGTAAATTAATAGAAGTTGACAGTTCACATATTCTAAATGGTAAATTCGAAGATATTGCAAAACGTGAAATTAGAGATGGAATAGATGGTAGAAAGTTTGTAATGGTTATTGATTTGGCTCGATGTGCAAATGAAAGAAAATGTATTACAGGTTGTCAAAAAATGCATTTTAAACAATCACCAACTGAATGGATTAAAGTAAAAAAAATGCAAGATACTGCATCCACCGCTCCCTATTGGATGCCTCAGCCATGCTTTCATTGCGATAATCCACCATGTACAAAAGTTTGCCCTGTAGATGCCACTTTTAAACGTAAAGATGGTATTGTTTTAATTGATAATGATAGATGCATTGGATGTCGTTTTTGTATGGCTGCTTGTCCTTATAATTCTCGTTCATTTAATTGGGGCGAAAATTGGGGGCAATCTCACGAACAAGCCGTTGCAAGTTGTAATTCACATTACACGCCTGAAACTAGCACACCTTCCAAAATGGGAACTGTAGAAAAATGTGATTTTTGTCCAGATATGGTAAAAGAAGGCAAATTACCTGATTGTGTAACTTCATGTCCTAATGGAACAATATTTTATGGTGATGCAAATGAAGACACTGTGTCTAATGGTGAAGAAACATTTAGATTAAGTGAACTTATTAAAAATCGTGCTGGTTATCGTTTTATGGAAGAATTAGGAACAGAGCCACGTGTTTATTATTTACCTCCAGTAAAACGTAATTTTCCTTTCGAAGATGATCTTGAAGTTCATAATACTCACGAATAATTAAAAAAAAACAATTAAAATGGAACATTCAAATTTAAATATAGAAGAACAAAATAATGAACGTCAAAGATTACGTGATGCAGTTTTAAAACCATTGCGCACTTCTACATTATTAAGCAAATTATGGATTGCTTTTTTAGTATTTATAATTTGCATTGGTTTATATGCATATTATATTCAATTAACAAATGGTTTAAAAGTAACCGCACTTAGAGATTATGCCTCATGGGGAGTATATATTTCAAATTTTGTTTTTTTTGTTGCTATTAGTCTTTGCGGTTCATTGATTTCATCAATCTTAAGATTAACAAATTTTACTTGGCATTGGCCGATAACTCGTATTGCTGAAATCATTGCAGTAGCCGCCATTATGTTTGCAGGGCTCATTATTATAGTTGACATGGGAAGACCAGATAGAATTTACTATTTATTCATGTACTTCAGAATTCAGTCACCAATTGTTTGGGACGTAGTTGTTGTAATGACCTATTTTACTGTTAGTTTTTTGTTTTTATATTTTCCACTTCTACCAGGAATTGCTATGTGTCGTGATTTACTTACAGAAAAACCACTTTGGCAAAGAAAAATGTATAAAATACTAGCGCTAGGTTGGAATGGAAATCATAGTCAATGGAAAATAGTAAAAAAATGCGTAAATATTTTAAGTGTATTAGTTATTCCATTAGCAGTGTCAATTCATACTGTTACAGCTTGGTTATTTGCTACAACCTTACGACCAGGATGGGATAGTACTAACTTTGGTCCGTACTTTGTTGCCGGTGCATTTTTAGCTGGAACAGGTTGTGTAATATTAGGTATGGCAATTTTTAGAAAAGCATATCATTTAGAAGAATTTATTACAGAACAACATTTTAATTTTATGGGTAAATTGATGGTTTTTTTATGTTTAATATATGCATATTTTAACATCAACGAATATTTAGTACCTGCATATAAAATGAAAGTTGCAGAAGCACATCATTTAAGAGAATTGTTTTCAGGTAGTGAGGCTTGGCTATATTGGTCAGTTCAAATCATTGGAATGGCTTTACCAGCACTTCTATTGTTATTTAAGCCATTTAGAAAACCAATTCCTATAACAGTAATTGCTTTTGTAGTTGTAGTTGGTGCATGGTTGAAAAGATATTTAATCGTTTCACCTATTATGCTTAATCCTTATTTACCTATTCAAAATGTACCAGAAAATTGGAAACATTATTTTCCTTCATGGGTCGAAATATCAATCATTTCAGCATCACTTGCAGGTGTTTTATTGGTTATTACAATGTTCTCAAGATTTTTTCCAATTATGTCGAATTGGGAGGTGTTAGAAGGGCAAGGAATTGATTTAGAAATGCTTGATGATAAAAAAAATATTAAATTATAATATCATGAAAAATATTAAAATAAAACATTTAATGCTTTGTATAAGCTTTGTATTATATACTATCACTGCTTTTGCTCAAGATGAAACTCTAACGAGTGTACTAACTTTAAAACTGATAAAAAATGACACTATAAATACATGTGAAGCCACACTGATGGGCAATAATAAACCTGTTTCAGAAGTTAGTGTTCAATTCTATATTAAACGACAATTTAGTTTATTGCCCATTGGCAATCCTCAAACTACTGACGATTATGGAATAGCGAGTGTAGAATTCCCAAATGATATTCCAAAAGATTTAAATGGAACTGTTACTGTCATTGCAAAAATTGAAGATGATGAAAAAGTGGGTTCTATTGATGCTCAAACAATTACTAATTTAGGAGCTAATCGATTAAATGATATAGATGAATGGAGTGTTAGATCTTTATCCTCTTCACGAGAAAAAGCACCATTGGTTTTAATAATAATATCATTTTCTATAATATTTGGTATATGGGGAACAATTGTTTATGTAGTTTTTCAATTGGTTAAAATAAAAAAACTACAAAAAAATAATTAATTTAAACAATCATCTAATCATTAAAAACAAAATGAAAAATCTAAAAAATCTAGTTGCAGGTGTAGTATTAACAACATCTTGCTTATTAATCAGCCAAACAGCATTTGCGCAAAAACCAGCTGGAAAACCTTGGAATGCTCCTGAGTCAGCTATTAAAATAAAAAATCCTACTAAAGGCGATGATGCAGTAAAAGAAGGAAAAGACATATTTAATCAAAATTGTAAATCATGCCATGGCGCAAAGGGTAAAGGCGATGGAACTAAAGCTGAAAAAATTGATATTTCATGTGGTGATTTTACTTCGGCTGAAACTGCTAAAAAAACTGACGGTGAATTATTTTGGAAAGCTACTGAAGGTAGAAAACCTATGCCTTCATATAAAGAAAAATTAAGTGACAGCGAAAGATGGAAAGTAATAAGTTATATCCGCACATTGTAATTAATTAATTTAAAATCTTCATCAATAAAAAAGGCAGATTCAATTTGAGTCTGCCTTTTTATTAATATTAACTATAATTCAAAAATTAAATTTATTCTGATTTGGCTAATACTTTTAAAATCACTTCTTCCACTTTTGCACCGCTCGATTTTTGAATAATAAATTCAAAATTATCAATTACAATTCTTTCCCCTTTTTGAGGAATATCCTCATGATTTGCAGTTATAAATCCACCTAAAGTATTGTATTCACCTTCGGGAATTAATAAGTCATATTTGGTGTTTAGTAAATGAATTTCAAGTCTGGCAGAAAACAAATATTCATTTTCGCCTAAAACTTTTTCTGTTAAAGTTTCAGTATCATGTTCGTCATCTATTTCGCCAAAAATTTCTTCCATTACATCTTCAATGGTAACAATTCCGGCAGTTCCGCCTAATTCATTTACAACTAATGCAATGCTGCTACGGGTTTTACTAAACCTATTTAAAACATCCATTACAGAAGTAGTTGCGGGCACAATTTCAATTGGAAAAACAATTTCTTTTATTGAATCTACTTTTTTAAAAACTTCTTTTTGATGAACATAACCTATAATATTATCAGGTGTTCCTCCATAAACTAATATTTTTGATAATCCTGTTTCAACAAATTTGTTATATAAAATTTCTGGGGTTTCAGTAATGTCTATAATTTCTAAATCAGTTCTTGGTGTCATACAATCACGAACTTTTAATTTTGAAAAATCCAATGCATTTTTAAACATTTCAGTGTCCACTTCTACATCGTCATCTCTATCATTATCACTTACTTGATTGATATAATCATCTAAATCAATTTTACTAAAAACAGGATTTGATTCTATATATTTTATTTTTAAAAGGCTATTTAATATTATTTTTGAAAGCCAAATTATGACATGAACAATTGGCCAAAAAAGATAATAAAACAACAAAAACGGCAGTGCTAATATATTCAAAACCAAATCTGGATTAATGCGGAAAAGTACTTTTGGTATAAATTCAGCGGTAAAAAGAACAATTAAAGTTGAAATGATAGTTTGAGAAAATAGCAAAAGGAAATGATGAGTTTCTAAATATGGAACTAAATTTTTAAGAATAGGATCTAAAACTTCAGCCATTGAAATACCATAAATAACTAAGCCTATATTGTTTCCAACCAGCGTAGTACTTATAAATTTGGAAGGATTATTTACAAAATTAGATAGAATATTAGCTGTAACGCTTCCTTGTTTGCTTTTTAATTCTATTAATAATTTGTTTGATGATATAAATGCTATTTCAGTGCCTGCAAAAAAAGCAGAAAACAAAATGCTGATTATAATGATTGTATAATTTGGATCCATTAATTAAATAAAGTACAAATGTAATTATATTTCCGATTATTTGAAAGTTGTCTAATTTCTTATTAATAAAAGGTCTGTTTTTTTCTATCTTTTTTCAGCTATGAAATGTGAAAAATAAACATAGTTTTGCAGCCTTTAAAATTTAATATAAACATGTCAGATATTTTCTCTCAATTGCAACAGCACGATCATGAGCAAATAGTTTTTTGCCAGGATGAGTACACAGGATTAAAAGCAATTATTGCTATTCATAATACTGTTTTAGGACCGGGTTTAGGTGGAACACGCGTATGGAATTATACAAGTGAAGCAGATGCGGTAAACGATGTTTTGCGTTTAAGTAGGGGAATGACTTACAAAGCCTCTATTTCAGGATTGAATTTGGGCGGTGCAAAAGCTGTAATTATTGGAGATGCAAAAACGCTTAAAACTGAGGCTTTAATGCGTAAGTTTGGCCGTTTTGTTGAAAATTTAAATGGTAAATACATTACCGCAGAAGATGTTAATACTACTACTCGCGATATGGAATATGTTAACATGGAAACTAGCCATGTGGTTGGTTTACCAGAAAGCATGGGCGGAGGAGGAGATCCTAGTCCTGTAACTGCTTATGGTGTTTTTGTAGGTATGAAAGCAGCTGCAAAACATGCTTTTGGATCTGATAGTTTATCAGGTAAAAAAATTGCAGTTCAAGGTGTTGGAAAAGTTGGTGGTCATTTAATTGAATATTTACACAAAGAAGGTGCTAAATTATTTATTACTGATATCAATGAAGAAATTCTAAAAAAATATAGCAAAGATTTTGGCGCAACTATCGTAACTGGTGAAGAAATTTATGGTTTAGATGTGGATGTTTTTGCACCTTGTGCAATGGGAGCAATATTAGATTCAGTAAATATTAACAGATTAAAATGTAAAGTAATTGCTGGTGCAGCAAATAATCAATTAGCTGACGAAAACATTCATGGTCCAATGATTATGGAAAAAGGTATTGCTTATGCTCCTGATTTTTTAATTAATGCAGGTGGTTTAATCAATGTTTACCAAGAACATATTGGCTATAACCGTGAAACGGCTTTTGCTAATACTGAAAAAATTTATGATACTACTTTAGCTATTTTTCAAAAATCGGAAAAGTACAAAGTTCATACGCAAAAAGCAGCCACTGAATTAGCAGAAAAACGCATCAAAGACATGATGCGAGTTGGTTCAACTTACTAATAAAATTAAAAAGCTAAGTTTAGCATTTTGCTAAACTTAGCTTTTTATTATAATAAAATTGTTCTTTAGGTAAATTAAAAAAAATTGTATTGCTAAGCCTAGTGAATTTTTACATCAATTAGCATACATACACAAATAATAGCTATGCTATTCAGACGTTTTTTAAGGATTAAAACTTTCCAAGCATTATATGCTTACAAACAAGATCAAAGCTCAAGTAGAGCTGTTGCACAAAAGAATCTTGTTAAATCACTAGACAAAGCTTACGATGTTTACATTTTTTTATTGTCGTTTATTATTGAATTCAAATTTTTTTTAGGAAAAGAAATTGAAATTCAAGAAAACAAACACATTCCTCAGCCAGAACAATTGGCTTTTATCAAAGCTATTCACGATAATGGTGCAATTGCCATGTTTGAAAATGACTTGAATTTACAAGAAAAAATAAAAGCGAGTAAATTTGATTGGAGTAAAAGTTCAGATTTCTTCCGTCAAATATTTACAGAGATAAAAGAATTAGAAACCCTTGCAGCGGCAACAAAAGATGGTGACTTTTCTATTTTTGCCGAAAAACAAATTTTACTTGAAATAGTTGAAAGTTTGGTTGCTGATAGTGAAGTTTTTAACGATTACATGGAACAACAATTCATTAATTGGGAAGACGATGATGTGATGGCTTTAATGGCTTTTCAAAAAACGCTTTCTACCATTAAACAGAACAAACAACCAGAAATATTAAATGGGTTTTATAACGATAAATTTGAAGACACTAATTTTGTGTCTGATTTGTTTTTTAAAACCTTGGAACACGAAGATCATTTAACAGAATTAATTAGCTCTAAAACTCAAAATTGGGATGCGGATAGGATTGCAACTGTTGACATGCTTTTAATGAAAATGGCCATGTGTGAAATTACCCTATTTAGCCAAATTCCAGTTAAAGTAAGTATCAATGAATATTTAGAAATAGCCAAAATTTATAGTAGTCCAAATAGTCATACTTTTATGAATGGAGTTTTGGATAAAATTCAATTGGATTTACGCAAAGAAGATAAAATAAACAAATCGGGTAGGGGTTTAATGGAATAATTTTGTGGTTCCTTGCGCTTGTCGGTCATTGAGCTTGTCGAAATGCAAATTGATAATCAAAAACAAAAAAAATCTATTAATATTGTAAACGATAACAAAATACTTTATGAAAAGAATTCTTATTTCAACTTTAATTTTAACAACTATTGCTTGCAATAGCAATACAGGAAATCAAGCAGGAACTGAAATTGTAACCAATCCAGCAACGGCCGAAAATCCCAATGCTGAAAATGTAAATGCAACCGAAATTACTTTTGAACAAAACATGTTCGACTTTGGTACTATTAAAGAAGGAGAGTTGGTAAACCATAAATTTAAATTTACAAACACAGGTAAAAATCCTTTATTAATTACCAACGCATCGGCTAGCTGCGGATGTACTGTTCCTAATTGGCCAAAAGAACCCATTGCACCCGGGAAAAGTAGCGAAATAGATGTTACTTTTAACAGTGAGGGAAAACCAAATCATGCAGAAAAAACAGTAACTGTTGTGGCTAATACTTCACCAACTAATACCATGCTTTTAATTAAAGGAGAAGTAACACCAGCTAATACATCGCCTACAACACCAATAACTCATTAATTTAAACCAAACAAAAACATAAATAAACACAACATGAATTTTACTTTATTACAAGCACCCGCTAATGGCGGAGGATGGAGCCTATTGATATTTTTTGTTCCAATGATTGCTATTTTTTACTTCTTTATGATTCGCCCTCAAATGAAGAAACAAAAAGACCAAAAGAAACTAATTGATTCCATTGCCAAAGGCGATAAAATTGTTACCTTAGGTGGAATTCAAGCTAAAGTTACTGAGGTAAACGATAATTATTTAATTATTGAAAGCGAAGGTACTAAGTTAAGAATTAACAAAAGTGCAGTGAGCTTAGAAGCTACTCAAGCTGTGAATCCAGCTAAAAAGGAAGAAACCAAATAATAATTAAACATCATTATTTAATAAAAAAGTCAGGCTCAGGTCTGACTTTTTTTGTTTTTTATAAAATTAGTATTTACTGATTATTTAAAATATGTTTGATGAATAATTTATTAAAAACATAAAACTTATGGAAGAAACAACTACAGCAGAAAAAAACTACAAGCTTGATTTTTATGGTAAAGGAGGAGAATTCTTTGGAATTATCATTGTTAATTGGCTGTTAACTATTATTACATTAGGATTTTATTATCCTTGGGCAAAAGCAAAACAATTGAATTTTTTATATGGTTCTACCTCATTAAATAATGATCGATTTTCGTTTCATGGAACTGGAAAAGAAATGTTTATTGGCTTTATTAAGGCAATTTTAGTTTTTGCTATAATTTATGGCTTATCTATCATGTTCATTTATATGCAAATGCCAATAACCGGTATTTTAATATTATACGCGGGTATTTTAGGAATTATACCTTTGGCAATTCACGGCTCTTATCGTTACCGCATGTCTAGAACATCGTGGAGAGGAATTCGTTTTGGATACAGAGGAAATAGGAATGAATTTATGGTAAGCTTTTATAAATGGATTTTATTCACTTTAGTAACATTAGGAATTTATGGTGCTTGGCTTAGTATAAATGTAAGACGTTACGTTATGAGTAATGTAAAAATGGGAGATGTTTCTTTTAAATATGAAGCTAATGGTGGAGATTATTTTTGGTTAAATTTTAAAAGCTATTTTCTTTCAATCATTACATTAGGAATCTATTCTTTTTGGTGGTACAGCGATTTATTGGCATTTTATGTAAACAATTTAAGTTTAGAAAAAGGAGAGGAGAAAATTACTTTAAAATCAACTGCTACTGGTGGAGATTTTTTTGGTTTATTAATAGTAAATTTGCTAATTATAGTTTTTACCTTAGGACTTGGTTATGCTTGGGTGGTAACTAGAACTATGAAGTTTTTAACTGATCACATTCAAATGGAAGGTAATATTGATTTAGATACAATCAATCAAACTGAAGAAGATTTTAACGATGCAACGGGTGAAGATATAGGCGACTTTTTAAATTTAGACTTTGCTTTATAATGCTTAAAAACAATGCGGTATTATATGATGGATTATCATCAACTTCTCAAAATATTGAATTAATTATAGACGAAAAAAATAATTTATTAGTTTTTAGCTCATCTGCTATTGGCCTCACAAAATGGCCAATAGCAGATGTTTCGTTTTATAAAAGCAGTGACGTTTTAAATATTCATTATGGCTCAAACCCTGTGCAAATTGTTAAACTGCAAGACGAACAATTGATAACATATTTAAACGATTATTTGAAAGAAAACGGACAACTTGGTTGGTATCAAAAATTAATTAATTTAGGTGTAAAAGTACATGTTATTATTGCCTTAGCAATTTTAGGAATTATTATATTGGGTTATTTGTATGTGCTTCCATTTATTGCAGAAAAAGCAGTAGTTCTTATTCCTGAATCTTATGACATTGAAATGGGAGAACGTTTTTATTCAGAATATATTGATTACAATGAAATAGATTCTACAAAAACAGTTGCGCTAAATTTATTTGCTAAGCAATTAAAATTAAATAATTCCAAAAAACTAAAATTTACTGTTGTGGAGTCAGAAACTGTCAATGCTTTTGCGCTGCCAGATGGTAATATCATTGTGTTTACTGGACTGTTAAAATTAATGGAAAATTATGATGAATTAGCTGGATTAATCGGACACGAAGTTACACACGTTAATCAGCGTCATTCTATGAAAATATTATGTAGAAATGTATCAGGATATTTATTCGTGTCGGCTGTTTTAAGCGATGTGAATGGAATAATGGCAACTATTGGCGACAATATTAACAATTTGAATTCATTGTCTTATTCTCGTAGTTTTGAGCAACAAGCCGATGAAGAAGGGTTGGATTTAATGCTTCAAAATAATATAAATCCAAAGGGAATGACCAATTTATTTAAACGTTTACAAAGTGAAAACAATATTGATATCCCTCAATTTTTAAGTTCTCATCCAGTTACTGAAAACAGGATTGATTATATTCAAAATTTAATAAAAGAAAAGAATTTTAAAAACATTGAAAATCCTATTCTGAAAGGATATTTTATTAAACTAAAAAAATAAAAAAGTTTGAAATAAGCCAATCGCTTTAAGGATTTATCCTCCTTTGGTATTATCATCAACTGAATTTGAGAAGTTAGTGAGGACACCAACCTCGGACAATAAAACTATTTTATTTTAAAAATTGCTTCCACAGCTAAGTGGTCTGAAGGATAATATTCGCCATTATTATCGTTAATAATTTGGTAGTTTTTTAGCTTAAAATTTTTATCGTAAAATATAAAATCTATCCTTTTACATATATTACTTTTTACTTCAAATCCTGTAAAAGTACAATCCTTATTTTTACTTTTTATATAACTGTCTTTGAATGGATGATTGTTGTAATTAGTAATGTTACTATAAGCTACTGAGTTTGGTTCTGAGTTAAAATCACCAGATAAAATTACAGCATCATTGCCCGCTATTTCAGTTATTTTATTTAAAATAAGCTTCGCACTTTCTTGTCTAGCTGTTTCCCCAATATGATCAAAATGAGTATTGAAAACAAACAACGATTTGTTAGTTTTTTTTAGCTTCACTTTTCCATAACTACAAATTCTGGTAATGGCCGCATCCCAACCTTTACTTCCTGCTATTTCGGGAGTTGGCGATAACCAAAAAGTGTTAGAGGTTACTAATTTAAACATGTTTTTTTGAAAAAAATAGCCGAAAATTCTCCTTTTTCATTTCCGTCATCTCGTCCAACGCCCACATAAAAATAGTTGGATAACATGGTTTGTAAATCCAATATTTGGTTATATAAACCTTCTTGAATGCAAAGTACATCGGGCGAATGTTTTTTCAATAATGAGTCAACTGCATTGGTTCTTTTTCCCCATTGATTTGCTCCATCTATCGCCACATCTAACCTAATATTATAGGTAATTACTTTTATTTGTTGAGCAAAAATTGAATTTATTCCAATTATAAAAAGAATGAAAAAGAATAGAAAATTTTTCAGATTTAGCATGGTTTAAATAGATAAATATTTGAGTAAAATGATTGAGTAAAATAATTTAAAAGAAAGGTCGGCTTTTGAATAAAATCCGTAAATGAATAGGATTTAGCCTCCACAGGAGTCGCAACCTTCTAACGTTTTCAGTAACAAGTTACCAAAAATCCCCGAGGGTAAAAAAGCCTGATTTTGACAAAGCGGTTCAGCTGTTTATTAAATGGTATTAATTTTTTTCAAATATTACACCGACCTTTCAATGGCAAATATAGGTTTTAAAAACAAAATGATTGGTAAAGTTAAAATGAATTTTATTATTAAAAATGATTACTGCTTAGCGCCAATTGCTAAGTCTAAACACTACCAATTAAAAATTCCTTTGGCAGCCAAATAAGGTAAAATGATCCAAACGGTAATTCCCTTAATCAAGAAAAACATAAAGCCCCAAAAGCCTAGTTTTTTTATATAACCAAACCACTTCCATCTTTTGCCATGAGGAACAGGGCATTCAAGCGGTTTTGTATTTGTTTGGTTAATTATTTCTTCCACGATGCAATTTTAGGTATTGTTTTTTTAATTCTGTACTGATTTTTATTTGAAAACAATTTTACTTCAAAATTCTTATGCTTTTCTATTTTGTAACCAATTGCTATTTTTTTCTACTGTAGCTTGTTGTTTTGAATTTGCTTCATTTGCAAAAAACAATTCACCAGCAGCAAATGCATATGCTTCATTGTAATTATTTAATTCCTTTAAATTTTCTGGATTGAAATGCTTTTCAATGAACTTGGTATCAAAATTACCACTGATAAATGCTTCGTGTTTCATAACAAATTTGCCAAATGGCAAAGTAGTTTCTATTCCTGTTAATTGGTAATCGTCAATGGCGCGAATCATACGTTTTATAGCTTCTTCACGGTCTTTTCCAAAAGTGATTAGCTTAGCAATCATTGGGTCGTATTGTATTGGAATTTCCATTCCCGCCTCAAAGCTATCATCCACTCGAACACCATAGCCTTGGGGTGTTTTATAGGTTATTAATTTACCTATATCTGGTAAAAAATTATTGGCAGGATCTTCGGCACATACACGTAATTCTATGGCATGTCCGTTAATTTTCAAATCACTTTGCGCATATCCTAATGTTTCGCCTCTGGCAATTCTGATTTGCTCTTTTACTAAATCTAAGTTTACTATTTGTTCCGTTACCGGATGTTCTACTTGCAAACGAGTATTCATTTCTAAGAAATAAAAATTTAATTTATCGTCTACTAAAAACTCTACCGTTCCTGCACCAACGTAGTTACATGCCTTGGCCACATTTACGGCTGCTTCACCCATTTTTTGTCTTACCTCTTCGGTTAAACAGCTGCTAGGCGCTTCTTCCACCAATTTTTGATGTCTGCGTTGAATACTGCATTCGCGTTCAAATAAATGAACGATATTTCCATGTGTATCACCTAATATTTGAAACTCGATATGACGAGGAGCACCCACATATTTTTCTATAAAAACTGAGTCATCGCCAAAGGCACTTTTTGCTTCTGATTGTGCTAGTTTAATTTGTTCTTCAAATTCACTTTCAACTTCTACCACTCTCATTCCTTTTCCGCCACCACCCGCACTTGCTTTAATTAAAATTGGATAGCCAATTTCTGCAGCAATTTTTTTAGCAGCATTTACATCTGTTAATGCATCCTTGGTTCCCGGAACCATAGGAACATTAAACATTGCTACCGCATTTTTAGCTGAAATTTTTCCACCCATTAGCTCCATACTTTCAGCACTTGGCCCTATAAATGTAATGCCTGCCTCTTTTACTTTGCGAGCAAAATGAGCATTTTCACTTAAAAAACCATAACCAGGATGAATGCCATCCACACCTAATTGCAAAGCAACTTCTATGATTTTATCACCAAGTAAATAACTTTGATTACTTGGCGGGGGACCAATACAAACTGCTTCATCGGCATAACGAACATGTAATGCTTTTCTATCGGCTTCACTAAAAACGGCAACTGTTTTAATTCCCATTTCTTTAGCAGTGCGCATTACACGTAAAGCTATTTCTCCTCTGTTTGCAATTAGTATTTTTTTCATAAAATTCAGTGGACAAATATAAATTGTTTTTTGAGTATTTCTATTGCTTTTAGCAACTAACATTTTATTAAATTTGTATGGTTTTAAAACATTTTAGCGCATTTAATTATTTATATATTTAATGATAAAAACAGTAAGAGTTGGTGGTGTTCCTGAACATTTTAATTTGGCTTGGCATTTGGCCATTGAAAATGGAAAGTTTGCTGAAAAAGGTATTCTCATTGAATGGATAGATGTTCCAGGTGGAACTGGCTCCATGTGTAAAATGCTTAGAAATGGTGAAATAGATATTGCCATTGCTTTAACCGAAGGTGTTATTGCTGATATTACACATGGAAATCCGAGTAAAATAGTTCAGTTTTATGTTAACTCACCATTGCGTTGGGGCATTTTTGTGAATGCAAAATCGGCTATTAATAGCATTGCAGACATGCAGGGAAATAAATATGCAATAAGTAGGTTTAATTCTGGTTCACATTTAATGGCTTATGTAAATGCAGCTAATAACGGATTGACCATAAACGATGATAAGGATTTTGAAGTAATTGGAAATTTGGCTGGAGCAAGAAAAGCTTTAGCCGAAAATACTGCACAACTTTTTATGTGGGAAAAATTTACAACCAAACCATTTGTTGACAATGGTGAATTTAAAATGATTGGTGAATGTAAAACTCCTTGGCCTTGTTTTGCGGTAGTAGGTACTAACGAATTTATAAACACTCAGCCTGTTACTTTAGACGAAGTTTTAGCCATTGTAAATGATAGCTGCAACGATTTGAAATTTAATGATGAAGCTATTGATTTAATTGCTTGGCGCTATCAAATAAAACTATCCGATGCCATGAAATGGTTTGGGGAATTGGAATATGCTGCTAAAGCAGAAATAAATGAAGTGGAAATGCTTGAAATATTTTCAAAATTAGTTCAATTTAACATATTGAAAACAATACCTAATATTTTTGATGTTTGTTATAATAAAACGTTGGAATTGGTTTAATTACTTATAAAAAAGGGATCAATTTTCATAAAAAAAGCCATTCGGATTTCGAATGGCTTTTTTTATTTTATAAGTTAATTGCTTAATTATTCAGCAATCATTTTACCAGTAGTTTTAAAACCATTGGCTTCAATGCTGTAGAAATAAACTCCAGCAGCAACGTTACCTAAATTGATTTCTAAATTATTTAAACCAGCAGCAATTTTATTGAAGTTTTGATTATATACTTCTTGTCCCATTACATTGATTACTTTTACAGTAGCATTGGTACTTTGAGCAAAGTTTACTTCAATATTTGTAGTTCCTTTGAAAGGATTTGGGTAATTGCTAACAATATTAAATAAATCATTTTTAGCATTGATTACACCAACATTTCCAGCTAAAATATTTACAATTGGAACACTTAAATGAATAATTTCGTAATTTGTGTTACCAGCATCAGTATTGTCAGTTGCATCATAACCACCAATGATTGTACTTTGAGAAAAAGTTAAATGAATATTTTCATCACTAGTTGGTGAAATACTAGCAAAAACTTGCTCTTGGTTAAAACCTAAAAATTCTGTTAAGTTCAATATTTTTGTACTCCAAGTTGTTCCTAAATCAGTTGAATATCTTAAATATACATCTCTATAGTTTTTACCATTGGCATCAACATCACCTTCTGTCATTCCAGAAAAAATCATGTAAATAGAATTATCAACACTCATGGCATGAGGCATAGTAGTAATAGAATTACTAAAGTAACGAGTACCAGCAGCATTCCAGCTTGTTCCTAAATCTAAATTACCATTACCATCTACGTCAGGTGATTGACCAACAACATTTATACTATCTAAAGAAGTTCCTTCTTTCCAATACAATATTTCATTTTGACCAGGATAATAGTTTACAGTTCCACTAGTAGATGAAATCATTCTAGCTAAAGCCCAAAAACAATGTGCCTTACCGTTTTTGTCTAATGTAACACTTAAACTTCCATCGTTTGAATAAGTAGTATCTATAGTTTTAATTCTATCAAATGCAGGAACTGGAAATGAATCAATGATAGTACTTGTCCAATTTGAACCGTTGTCGCTCGATTTGTATAAAGTTAAATCGTCAGTTAAGCCACCAAATAAAATAGCAACATTTGAACCTTTTGCATCAATAGCATAATTATCGCTACCACCACTAAAAACTCTTTCTTTGGTGTAACCTGGTAAAATCATTTTCTTTACTTCCCAAGTATTGTTTGTTAAGTTCAAGCGTGAATAAACTTGTGGAGATTTGATTCCATTTATAGTCACACTATTAGGTTGTGCTGAACCAGAATCTGTAAATGAAGCAATCACATGTAAGTAATTTCCAGATACAACACTTCTATTCCATAAAATTCCTGGAATCAAAATATTAGAACTATCTAGTACCGCAGTTCCTGTCCATGTGCCAGCACCTAAGCCAGTTTTACGATTCAACATAATACCTGTTGCCGCACCTGCATTAGGAGTACCTGATGCTTTTACAATATGAGAAAGAACCATTTCTTCATTTGTTGAAGCGCTATAAGCATAATTAGGAAAACCGGTACGTTCAGGATCTATTCTTAAAGATGACTGAATTGGATTTCCCCATGATGTTCCGTTAAAATGGTTGTAACCAGCACCTCTTGAACTTGAACCAGCAGGAATTCCTTCTTGTGCCGAAGTCCAAGTTGCAGATACCTTACCACCTGCATGCGCATAAACCCTGGTATAAATAGAACCATTTGTTTGTTGGTTGTTCATCGTTTCACCAATTTTGGTTGCTTTTGAATATGATCCTTTACCCAAACTTGTAGTTGATAATTTTTTACTATTATCCGTTCTTACAACTGAAGGTTTGTCAGTATCCGCTGTTTTCTTAACAGTGTTTACTTCCGTATTGTAATTTGTTGGTAGTACTCTGTTTTTTTGTGCTTGAGCAAATGCTGCACTACTAGCAATTGCAAAACCTAATAGGAAAATTCTCTTCATTTTTTTTATGGTTTATTTGTTTTTTTTTATTTTTAACAATTGCATAATTAATAATTAAGTAACAATAATGCAAACAAATTTATTTTTTAATTACAATATTTTTATTAATATTTCTTTTAACATTTCTTGGTTTGTCATAGCTACGCTATTGATGCCCTTACTTTTTAAGTCGTATTGCGAACAAATAGAAATTACTTTTTCAATTTCACTCAAACTGAATTTTTTTACCAAATTTACATAATCATCTGCTGAAAAATAATTTAAACCAAAAGCCCTCATGATAGTATTTTTATCTGTAGTATTTGTTTTTTTTATTATATAACCCTTTGAAAACATACCGCTTAAAACGGCTACAAATGGAATAATAGAAAAGTCTTTTGCTTTGGCTAAATGATGTCCAATTTTAAATGCTCTTTGCGAATTTTTATCTGCAATAGCACTTAGTAATTCAAATGAATTAAAGTCTTTACTAATACCAATATAAGTTTCAATGTCTTTATCAGAAATGTTTTTGTCGCCACCTGATTTATTGATAAAAAGCTTGTCTAATTCATTCGATATTTTTGACAAATCATTACCTAAAGAATCCGCAATTATTTGAACCGATTTATCTCCAATGGAATAACCCTCCGTTACAACATAATTTTTTATCCAAGGCATTAAATCCTTCTCGTATAATTTAGCGCTTTCAAAAACTACATGTTTTGCAGCTTCTTTGTAAAATTTAGTTCTTTTATCAATTTTTTTGCCTTTAACGGCAATAACTAAAATGGTACTTGGAACAGGTTTGAGCAAATATTTTTCAAAACCTTCTAAATTTTTAAATCCTTGTGCTTCTTTTACGATAATTACTTGTTTATCGGCCATCATTGGAAAGCGTCTTGCTGCTTCTATCACTTGGTTTGGATCCACATCTTTGGCATAAAAAATTGTTTGGTTAAAACCTTTTTCACTTTCGTTCAGAGCATGTTGTTCTATGTAGCTACTAATTGCATCTACAAAAAAAGTTTCCTCACCATGCAAAATATAAATAGGAGCAAATCGCTTTGCTTTTAAATCTTGCATTATTTTGCCATATTGATTTGATAATTCTGTAGCCACTTTTTTATGATTATTAAATATTTTCGCAAATAATTAAATTTATTCGAGCCTTTTTACTTCTTTTGTGAACATTTGTATAAAAAACTTTGCACCTTAACCTACCAACATATCAAATAAAAATTACTAAACAGCTAAATAAACCATTTATTTATGATGAAATTAGGAAAAAATATGTAAGCTTAACACCAGAAGAATGGGTGCGGCAGCATATTTTAAATTATTTAATAAATCATAAAAAATTGAGTAAGTCGCTCATTGCTGTGGAAAGGAAACTTACTTATTTAAATTCTTTTAAAAGATTTGATATTTTAGTTTTTAACAACCAAGCAAAAGCTGATATTCTAATTGAATGCAAAGCACCTAATATAAATTTAACAAGCGAAACTGCTTTGCAATTGTCATTATATAACCAACAGTACAAAGCAAATATAATAATTATAAGCAATGGATTGAAACATTTTTCTTGGAAATTAGATGAAAATATGGAATATCAATCATTTTCTTTTTTTGAATAAATAGTAACATTGGTCTAAAATAATTTAGATTTGCTCTTCAAAATAATAGTAAATATTGAAAGTTAAAGTCTGTCATTTTTCATCTGTTCACTCCATTACCGATACACGTGTTTTTTATCGTGAATGTGTTAGTATGGCTTTGCATTTTCAAGTAGTTTTAATAGCAATTGGAGATTTTACAGGCACAAAAAATGGCGTAGAAATTATAGGTATTGCTAAAGCTAAGAGTCATTTACAACGTGCATTTATAACTATTTTTAAAGTGTTTGCTATAGCCATCAAACAAGAAGCCGACATTTACCACATTCATGATGCGGAAATGCTTCCATTTGGTTTAATTCTATCTTTATTAGGTAAAAAAGTTATTTATGATATTCATGAAAACACCAAGCAAGATATTTTATTAAAACCATGGATTCCTGCTAAACGCAAAGCTTTTATTGCCGGTTTATATAATCAATTATTAAAGTTTTCGAGTAATTTTATACATTATATTCCTGTAGTAGCAAATGAAAGTTTTTTACCTATTTTCCACGTAAAAGAAAATCAATTTACAGTAATTCAAAACTTTGCTGATACGCAGCAAATGAATAATTACAAAGTTACTGAAAGAAGTATTTTACCAGGCAATCATATTTTTTATATTGGAATGATAAAAGATATGTATTACGACATTAATCAATTAATTGATGCGTTGGTAATTTTAAAAAATCAAGGAAAAACTTATTATTTACATTGTGTTGGCTATTTTGGTTCAAGAACTGATAAAGGTTTTGAAAGCAATCCAAATTATGAATTGGTGAAAAATCAAATACATTTTTATGGATTTTTGGACATTGATACCGCTTATAAAATTAGCATGCAGTGTAAAATAGGAATTTGCTTAAAAAATCAACCGGAAACCATGTTGGTAAGCCACGAGCGTAAGTTTTTTGAATATATTTCTATAGCTTTGCCATCAGTTTTTTGTGACAGTAAAATTTATACCGATGTATTAGAAAAATATCCAGTTGGAATAGCTGTAAATTTAAAAAACTCCAATGAAATAGCTACCGCAATTGATCAATTATTTAACAATATTGAATTTTACAATAATTGTATAATTGCTTGTGAAAAAGCAACTAATGAAACTTATAATTGGCAAGGCCAATCAATGAAGTTACAAAATTTATATAATAATATTGTATAAAAATATTTAATAATTAAAAAACATAGCGAATATAAATTAACATTTATTTTTGCTTTTTTATTTAAAGAAAATGGAAAGAATATATTTTGATAATGCAGCTACAACGCCTTTAGATAAAGAAGTTGCCGATGCAATGTACCAAGTTATGATACACGAGTTTGGAAATCCGAGTAGTACGCATACCGAGGGTAGAAATGTAAGAACAATTATAGAAGAATGCCGCAGGTCAATTGCTAAATTAATAAACTGCTCACCAGGTGAAGTTTTTTTTACATCGGGTGGAACTGAAGCCGATAATATGGCAATAAGAAAAACGGTTGAAACTTATGACATAAAAAATATCATTACTTCTGAAATTGAACACCATGCGGTTTTGCATACCATTGAAGAGTTAACAAAAAATGGGGATGTAAAGCTACATTTTGTAAAATTAACATCAAACGGCCATGTAAATTATGATGATTTGGAATTGATTTTGCAAAATAACCCCAATGCATTGGTTAGTTTAATGCATGCAAATAATGAAATTGGAAATTTATTAGATGCTGAATTAGTTGGGAATTTATGTGAAAAATACCAAGCATTTTTTCACAGTGATACAGTTCAAACCATTGGACATTATCCAATTGATGTACAAAAATTAAAAGTGCATTTTATAGCTTGTGCAGCTCATAAATTTCATGGCCCAAAAGGAGTTGGTTTTATCTATATTAGTAGCAATGCCAAAATTCATCCATTTGTAACTGGTGGTGCACAGGAAAGAAATATGCGTGGTGGAACTGAAAATTTGTATGGAATAGTTGGTTTAACTAAAGCCATTGAAAATGCATATGCAAATTTAGAAAAGGAAATGACGCATATTAGTTCATTAAAAAATTACATGATTGAGCAACTAAAATCAAACATTAATGGAATTATATTCAATGGAGATGCGGAGGGAAATTCACTTTATACCGTTTTAAATGCTTCTTTTCCTCCAAGTTCAATTGGTGAAATGTTATTGTTTAAATTAGATATTGCAGGTGTTTCGGTTAGTGGTGGTAGTGCTTGTAGCAGCGGTTCTGAAGTTGGAAGCCATGTTTTAAGTGCTTTAAAAACTGACAGAAATAGGGCAGCTGTTCGGTTTTCATTTGCAAAACAAAATACTAAGTCTGAGGTTGACAAGGTTTTAGCAATTTTAGTAGAAATGTTAAACAAGTCAAAATAGCTTCAAATATTTTCGGGTAAATCATGTTAATAATTAAAAACTATCAGTTTTTAAAAAACAATAAAACAAATTAGATTCGCAAATTAAAATAAGGAAAATGGGAATATCAATAGATTATATAGCAATATTTATACAGTTTTTAGTAGGATTTGGGTTTGTAGCGCTGGTAATGGCGGTAACGCATTATGTTGGTCCTAAGCGAAAAACAGCCGATAAGTTAGAAATTTTTGAGTGTGGAATTGACAGCCAAGGAAATGCTCGTTTACCCTTTTCAATCAAGTATTTTTTAACTGCTATTCTATTCGTTATGTTCGATGTGGAAGTAATATTTATGTATCCTTGGGCAGTTAACTTTAAAGAATTAGGAAGTACAGGATTTATAGAAATGTTAATTTTTATAGGAACTTTACTAATTGGTTTTGCATATATCATTAAAAGAGGCGCTTTAAAATGGGAATAAACATCCTTTCCAATTTATTTAATTAATTAACCGCCCAAATCAAAAAAACAGAATAATGTCAAATATAAAAATTGTACAAGCACCACCAAATATAGAAGGACCAGGATTTCAAGCAACTTCATTAGACAAAATTATAGGACTAGCCAGAGCAAATTCACTTTGGCCTCTTCCTTTTGCCACTTCATGTTGTGGAATTGAGTTCATGGCTACTATGGGGTCAAATTACGATTTAGCTCGTTTTGGTTCTGAACGCATTAGTTTTTCGCCACGCCAAGCCGATGTTTTATTGGTGGCGGGAACTATTTCAAAAAAAATGGGTCCTGTTTTAAAACAAGTTTATTTGCAAATGGCAGAACCACGTTGGGTAATTGCCATTGGTGCTTGCGCTTCTAGCGGTGGAATTTTTGATACTTATTCAGTATTGCAAGGAATTGATAAAGTGATTCCCGTAGATGTTTACGTTCCTGGTTGTCCTCCTCGCCCTGAACAAATTATAGATGGTATTGTAAAACTACAAGAAATTGTAAAAAACGAATCGTTACGAAGAAGAGAATCTGATGAATATAAAGCACTTTTAGGAAGTTACGGAATTCAATAATGGTACAAATAGATAATCAATATATTTTAACAGAATTACAAGATAAATTTGGTGAAAGAATTTATAATTCTTATGAACCTTATGGCTTGTTAACAATAGAATTAGATAAGAACAGTATAAAAGATGTTTTACAGTTTTTATACAATCATAAAGAATTACAAATGCAATTTCTGACTGATGTTTGTGGCATTCATTATCCGCATGTTGTTGGTAAAGAATTAGGTGTAGTTTACCATGTTCATAGTTTAATTAATAATATTCGTTTGCGTATAAAATGTTTTATGCCAATTGAAAATCCTGCTATTGACTCAGCTACATTTTTATTTAGTTCTGCTAATTGGCAAGAGCGTGAAACCTTTGATTTTTATGGTATCATTTTTATTGGTCATCCAAATTTAAAGCGCATTTTAAATGCCGATGAAATGGATTATTTTCCTATGAGAAAAGAATATCCATTAGAAGATGGAACAAGAACTGACAAAGACGATAGTTATTTTGGACGATAAGAACCTTTGGGTTTTAAATGATATAAGTTAAATGATTGAATCATTAGAATTAAACAATAAAAGCGAGAAAACAGATTATAATATCTTAAATCTTGGACCAACTCATCCTGCCACACACGGGGTTTTTCAAAATATTTTGAAAATGGATGGGGAAATTATTCACGAAACCACTTCTACTATTGGTTATATTCACCGTGCATTTGAAAAAATTGCAGAGCATAAACCTTTTTATCAAATTACTACTTTAACTGATCGATTGAACTATTGTTCATCGCCCATCAATAATATGGGTTGGCACATGACAGTAGAAAAATTATTAGGTGTGGAAATTCCCAAACGCGTTGATTATATGCGTGTAATTATCATGGAATTTGCCCGAATAGCCGATCATTTGGTTTGTAATTCAATTATTGGTGCTGATACCGGAGCGTTAACAGGTTTTACTTATGTGTTCCAATGGCGCGAAAAAATTTACGATATTTTTGAAGAAGTTTGTGGCGCTAGGTTAACTACTAACATTGGTAGAATTGGTGGAATGGAAAGAGATTTTAGTCCTGCATGTATGAAAAAAATGCACGATTTTTTAAATGATTTCCCTAAATATTTTGATGAATTCACTTTGTTATTAGAACGTAACAGAATTTTCATGGAAAGAAATATTGGCGTTGGAGCAATTAGTGCTGAACGTGCTTTAAATTATGGCTTTACCGGTCCTAACTTACGCGCTGCTGGTGTTGATTACGATGTAAGAGTCATGAATCCTTATAGTTCATACCAAGATTTTGATTTCATGATTCCATTAGGTACACAAGGCGATACTTATGATCGTTTTGTAGTTCGTCAGCATGAAATAAGAGAAAGTTTAAAAATTATCAAACAAGCTTTAAATAATATTCCTGAAGGTAAGTTTTTTGCCGATGTTCCTGATTTCTTTTTACCTCCAAAAGAAGAAGTTTACAACAACATGGAAGCTTTAATTTTTCATTTTAAAATAGTTATGGGTGAGGCAACAGTTCCTGTTGGTGAAGTTTACCATTCGGTAGAAGGTGGAAATGGTGAACTTGGTTTTTACATGGTGAGCGATGGTGGTAGAACACCATACAGATTGCATTTCCGCAGACCATGTTTTATTTCATACCAAGCTTATCCCGAAATGATAAAAGGCTCGATGCTTTCTGACGCTATTTTAACCATGAGTAGCATGAACGTAATAGCTGGAGAATTAGACGCTTAGAAATTATGAATTATGAATTATGAATTTTGAATGAGTTAATTCAATTTTTTATATTCATTTACCATATAAAAATAACTTAATAAGAAAAGAAGTTTTGAATAATTCAACATTCAAAATTTAACATTCAAAATTTAAAAAGATGAGTGAAATAAAATTCGATGATAATTCCCTTGCACTCGTGCAAAGTATCATTAAACGTTATCCAGAAGGAAAACAAAAGTCGGCATTATTACCATTATTACATTTGGCACAAGCCGAATTTGATGGTTGGTTAAGTGTTCCAACCATGGATTATGTAGCTTCATTGCTAAGCATCAAACCAATTGAAGTATATGAAGTAGCTTCATTTTACAGCATGTTTAATTTAAAACCTGTAGGTAAATGTTTAATAGAAGTATGTAGAACTAGCTCATGTTGGTTACGTGGCGCAAACGAAATTGTTGACCATATTGGCAATAAATTAGGAATAAAACCTGGTGAAACTACTGCCGATGGAAAGTTTACTTTAAAAACTGTAGAATGTTTGGGTAGTTGCGGTACCGCACCCATGTTACAAATTGGCGATAAATTCCACGAAGATTTAACTTTTGATAAAGTAGATTCGTTAATTAACGAATGGAGCAATAAAACTGAACATAGTAAATACTTAGACGTAAATACTTTTAGAAAAAACTAAAAGAAATGAGTAAAAAAATATTATTAGAACATATTAACGTTCCCGGAATTGAAACATTGGAAGTTTATCGCTCAAAAGGTGGTTATTCTTCGGTTGAAAAAGCTTTAAAAACAATGACACAAGATGCCATTGTAGAAGAAGTAAAAAAATCAGGATTACGAGGTAGGGGTGGAGCTGGATTTCCAACTGGAATGAAATGGAGTTTTTTGGCCAAGCCAGAAGGTGTTGCTCGTTACCTTGTTTGTAATGCCGATGAGAGCGAACCTGGTACTTTTAAAGACAGGTATTTAATGGAAAAAATTCCTCATTTATTAATTGAAGGAATGATTACTTCTAGTTATGCATTGGGTGCCAACACTTCTTATATTTATGTAAGAGGTGAATATTTTTACATTATTAAAATATTGGAAAAAGCCATTGATGATGCTTACAAAGCTGGTTTGTTAGGGAAAAATATTTTAGGAACTGATTACTCTTTAGATTTATATGTGCAAGCTGGAGCTGGTGCATATATTTGTGGTGAGGAAACTGCTTTGTTAGAAAGCTTAGAAGGCAAACGTGGAAATCCTAGAATTAAACCTCCATTTCCAGCCATTGCAGGTTTGTTTGCTTGCCCAACTATTGTAAATAACGTAGAAACTTTAGCAGCTGTTCCTTCCATTGTAAATAATGGTGGCGAATGGTATACAGGAATTGGAATTGGTCGTTCTACTGGAACTAAATTAATTTCAGCATCAGGGCATATCAATAAACCTGGTGTGTATGAAATTGAAATGGGAATTACTGTAGAAGATTTTATTTACAGTGATGAATATTGTGGCGGAATAAAAAATGGTAAAAAACTAAAAGCAGTGGTTGCTGGAGGTTCTTCAGTTCCTATTTTACCAGCTGATTTAATACTAACAACTGCCAATGGCGAAAAACGTTTGATGAGCTATGAAAGCTTAGCAGATGGTGGTTTTGCTTCTGGTACTATGTTAGGTTCTGGTGGATTTATAGTAATGGATGAAACCACAAGTATTGTTGAAAATCTATACACTTTTGCTCGTTTTTATCACCATGAAAGTTGCGGACAATGTAGCCCTTGCCGTGAAGGAACTGCTTGGATGGAAAAAATATTGCACAAAATTAAAGATGGACATGGCACCTTAGCTGATGTTGATTTATTATGGGAAATTCAAAGTAAAATAGAAGGAAATACCATTTGTCCGCTTGGCGATGCAGCTGCATGGCCAGTAGCAAGTGCCATTCGCCATTTCAGAAATGAGTTTGAAGAATATGTAAAAAATCCTTCAACTATTAATAAAGTGAAACATTACCATAATATGCATAACTTAGCAACAGCATAAATGTAAGCCACTGATTCTGTCCTCGGTTGGTGTCCTCACCAATCGAATGTAGTTGGTGAGGACACCAACCACGGACAGAAAAACAAATAAATTTAACCCTTAAAAAAATAATGAAAACAATTAAAATAACCATTGGAATTAAACTTATAATAATTGCAGTAATTACTATAACTGGTATTTCGTTATTTAGTGCTTTTAAACAAAGCGAAGGTTCTAAAAAGTATTTGAATTTAGTGGTTAATTTTAAACAAATAGTGATCATTGATGAAAATAATAAAATAGAATCTGTTATAAATGCTGATCGCGAATATGGTGCTTACTTTCAACAAATAAATTTAGAAATGAATAACATTTCTCGAAATGGATTTAAGTTGGTGAACTCAAGTCCAGTTGGAATTTTGGGCGGAGGATCAAGTGTAGTTTACACTTTTGAAAAGTAAAAATCGCCTAAAATTACTCGAAATAATCAGTAGCTAAAAAATAAAAATTATGAAAACAAAACTTATACTAATTGCAGTAATTACCATCATTGGTATTTCGTTATTTAGTGCTTTTAAACAAAGCGAAGGTTCTAAAAAGTATTTGATGATGACAATTAGTAATAAGGATTTATATATCATTGATGAGAATGGAATTATTACTCAAAAGAACATTACAAGTGCTAGTAGCTTTAATTTTAAAGGTAGTTTGATTGAATTGAATAAAGAAATTAATTCAATTTCTTCCAAAGGTTATCGTTTGATCACTCACAATAGTCCAGGAACTCAATATTTTATTTTCGAAAAAGAATAAAAAAAAACTGCCTAAAATTACTCAGTGAAATCTGTGTAATCTGTGGCTAAAAAGAATAAAAAAAAATCGCCTAAATTACTCAGTGAAATCTGTGTAATCAGTGGCTTATATAAAAATATAAATGGCAAATATAACTATAGACGGACAAACAATTGAAGTGGCAGATGGAACTACCATTTTACAAGCCGCACGTATGATAGGACCAGAAGTGGCTCCGCCAACAATGTGTTATTACAGCAAACTAAAAACCAGTGGTGGTTATTGCCGCACTTGTTTGGTAGAAGTGAGTAAAGGTTCAGAAAAAGATCCAAGACCAATGCCTAAATTGGTGGCAAGTTGCCGTACTGCGGTAATGGATGGAATGGAAGTAAAAAATATTACATCTGCTAAAGTAATTGAAGCACGCAAAAGTGTGGTAGAGTTTTTATTGATCAATCATCCTTTAGATTGCCCAATTTGCGATCAAGCAGGCGAATGTCATTTACAAGATTTGGGTTACGAACATGGTTCTGCTAAAACGCGTACTGATTTTGAACGCAGAACTTTTGAAAAAATTGATATTGGTCCAAAAATTCAATTACACATGACCCGTTGTATTCTTTGTTTCAGGTGCGTAAAAGTAGCTGAACAAATTACTGATGGTAGGGTTCATGGTGTAATGAATAGAGGCGATGTTTCTGAAATTTCAACTTATATTGAACAAGCCATCGACAATGATTTCAGCGGAAATATCATTGATGTTTGTCCAGTTGGCGCATTAACCGATAAAACTTTCAGGTTCAAAAGCAGGGTTTGGTTTACTAAGCCAATGAATGCTCACCGCAATTGTGATAAATGCAGTGGTAAAACTGTAATTTGGTACAAAGGCGATGACGTAGCTCGTGTTACTGGGCGTAAAGATCAGTGGGGAGAAGTAGAAGAATTTATTTGTAATACTTGTCGTTTCGATAAAAAATTAACGAGCGATTGGACCATTGAAGGTCCAAAAGAAATCAGTCATCAATCAGTAATTTCGGCTAATCATTATCCTGCAAATATGGTAAAACCACGCGAGTTAACTTTGAATAATATTAAACCAATCACACTAATAGAAGGAGAAAATAAATAATGGCAATTCTTATATTTAAAATAGCGCTCATATTAATTTTATTTCTAATTAGTTTAGGAGTTGCTGCTTATGCAACATATGGCGAACGTAAAGTTGCCGCTTTTATGCAAGATAGAATTGGGCCAGATAGAGCAGGTCCTTTTGGATTATTGCAACCCATTGCCGATGGCACAAAAATGTTTATGAAAGAGGAAATTATTCCAAATGTTTCCGATAAATTATTATTCATTTTAGGTCCTTGTATTTTTATGGTAACCTCACTAATGACCAGCGCAGTAATTCCTTGGGGAACTGCTATGGAATTTGGCGGAGTTAAATATGCCATGCAAGTAGCCGATATCAATATTGGAATTTTATACGTTTTTGGTGTAGTAAGTTTAGGTGTTTATGGAATCATGATTGGAGGTTGGGCTTCTAATAATAAGTTTGCGTTACTAGGTGCAGTGCGTGCTTCAAGCCAAATGATCAGTTATGAATTAGCCATGGGCATGTCGTTAATTGCTGTAATCATGATGAGTGGTTCATTGAGTTTAACCGATATTGTAACTTCTCAAGGCGATGGAAAATTATGGGGTTTTATTCCTGTTTCAGGTTTAAATTGGAACATTTTTTACCAGCCAATGGGTTTTATTATTTTCCTAATTTGTGCTTTTGCTGAATGTAACAGAACGCCATTTGATTTACCTGAATGCGATACGGAATTAATTGGTGGATTTCACACAGAATATTCATCCATGAAATTAGGTTTGTATTTATTTGCCGAATACATCAATATGTTTATTTCTGGTGCCATTATTTCTTGCTTATATTTTGGTGGTTATAATTTTCCAGGACTCACTTATTTAAGCACTGTTTTAAATCCAAATATAGTTGCATTATTAAGCTTTGGAGCTTTGTTTGCTAAAGCAATATTCTTTGTGTTCTTTTTCATGTGGATTCGTTGGACAATTCCTCGTTTCCGTTACGATCAATTAATGAAATTAGGATGGCAAATTTTATTACCTTTATCAATAATAAATGTGTTGTTAACAGGTGGTGTTTTAACAATTTTCAATAAATAACTGAATAAAATTCGAAATTCGAAAAAGGAAATTCGAATATAAAAAATGTAGAGACGTTGCATACAACATCTTTTAAAATATAAAAATATAAAATGATACAATTAACCAGTAGATCAAAAGTTGTAGTTGACAAAAAAATGAGTTTTAAAGAAAAACTTTATTTGCCAGCTATAGCAAAAGGAATGGCTATTACTTTTATGCATATGTTTAAAAAAGCGGCTACGCTTCGTTATCCTGAAGTAAAAAGAGAATTTGCTCCAGTATACAGAGGAATGCATGTTTTGAAACGTGACGAAGAAGGAAGAGAAAATTGTACTGCCTGCGGACTGTGTGCTGTTGCTTGTCCTGCTGAAGCCATTACAATTGATGGAGCTGAAAGACAAAAAGGGGAAGAAAAACTATATCGTGAGGAAAAGTATGCTGCTAAATATGAAATAAACATGTTGCGTTGTATATTCTGTGGATTATGCGAAGAAGCTTGTCCTAAAGATGCCATTTACTTAACCGATAGAATTGTAGAATCATCATACACTAGAAATAGTTTTGTATTTGGTAAAGATTTATTAGTAGAAAAAATGGATGATAGAATTGATATTTCTAAACGTAAAAAAGAATATCATATTGACTAGTTTTTAGTGAATATGTTCTAACTTGAAATGAAATAAAAAGCTGTGATAATTATACTTATCACAGCTTTTTTATTATTAAGTACATCAAATTCATTTTTTATTTAAACGTAAGTTCCAAACCATCATAAGCCAAATTGATGTTTTCTGGAAGTTCTGCATTTACTTCATCGTGCAAACCTAACTGGTGAC
>CANGGG010000033.1 GCA_947453415.1 Bacteroidota bacterium
ATTGGTTAAACCTGCTTTTGCACCTAAAACAAAACCTTGTCCGTTTACTTTTATGGTAAATATTACCAATGTGAATAACATTAAATTTTTCATGATCTTTTTTTTATTTCAAAACTATGTATTTTTTTTATTCAAATATTACATAAAAAAAAAGCCTGTTGCTTTTTTCAAACAACAGGCCTTTTTATAAATAATTTTTATTAAGCTAATACAACAACTTTGTTGTTTAATACTTCTACTACACCACCAATAATATCGAAAGATTGGTTGCCATTTTCAGTACTTTTAATATCAACTTGTCCTTTCACTAAGCTACTCACTAAAGCAGCGTGGTCTTTTAAAACCTGAAAAGAGCCATCACTTCCTGGTAATGTAACCATTTCAACTTGTCCACTAAAAAGTGTTTTATCGGCTGTAATAATATCTAATTGCATTTATTTTAGTTCTTAGTTTTAAGTACCTAGTACTTAGTTTTTATACTAGTTATTATAACTAAGTACTAAAAACTAAGTACTAAAAACTTTTTGTAATTAATTTGATTCAGCTAACATTTTTTCACCTTTAGCAATAGCTTCTTCAATGCTACCAACAAGGTTAAATGCTGCTTCAGGTAAATGATCTAATTGACCATCCATAATCATGTTAAATCCTTTGATTGTTTCTTCAATTGGAACCAATACACCTTTTAAGCCAGTGAATTGCTCCGCAACGTGAAACGGTTGAGATAAGAAACGTTGAACTCTACGTGCACGATAAACAGTTTGCTTATCATCTTCCGAAAGTTCGTCCATACCCAAAATTGCAATAATATCTTGTAACTCTTTGTAACGTTGTAAAATTAATTTAACACGTTGAGCACAATCGTAATGAGCAGCTCCAACAATAGCTGGAGTTAATATACGAGATGTAGAATCCAAAGGATCAACCGCAGGGTAAATACCTAATTCAGCAATTTTTCTACTTAATACAGTTGTTGCATCTAAATGCGCAAATGTAGTAGCAGGCGCTGGATCTGTTAAATCATCTGCAGGTACATAAACCGCTTGAACTGAAGTAATAGAACCACGTTTTGTTGAAGTAATACGTTCTTGCATTGCTCCCATTTCAGAAGCTAAAGTTGGTTGGTAACCTACCGCTGAAGGCATACGACCTAACAAAGCCGAAACTTCAGAACCTGCTTGCGTAAAACGGAAAATATTATCAACGAAGAATAAAATATCACGTCCACCTGATTTTTCATCACCATCACGGAAATATTCCGCAACCGATAAACCTGATAAAGCCACACGAGCACGTGCTCCAGGAGGCTCATTCATTTGTCCAAAAACAAGGGTTGCTTGTGATTTTTCTAATTCGCTGTAATCAACTTTTGATAAATCCCATCCGCCTTCTTCCATATCATGTTGGAATGCTGAACCATATTTTATTACGCCTGATTCAATCATCTCACGTAACAAATCGTTTCCTTCACGAGTACGTTCTCCAACACCAGCAAATACTGACATACCTTCGTATGCTTTTGCAATGTTGTTGATTAGTTCCATAATCAAAACTGTTTTACCAACACCGGCACCACCGAACAAACCAATTTTACCACCTTTTGCATATGGCTCAATTAAATCGATTACTTTAATACCTGTATATAAAGGTTCAGCATTAGTTGTTAAATCTTCAAAACGAGGAGGATTTTGGTGAATAGAACGTTGTCCTAAACTGTTATCCATTGCGGTCATACCATCAATAGCTTGTCCAACTACGTTAAACAATCTACCTCTAATTTGCTCGCCAACTGGCATTGATATTGGTGTTCCCATAGGAACTACTTCCATTCCACGAACCAACCCATCGGTTGCTTCCATGGCAATAGCGCGTATAATATTATCTCCTAAATGTCTTTGACATTCTAAAATAAGACGCGTTCCATCGGGTCTTGGAATGTAAAGGGCATCTAAAATTTTTGGTAAGCCTTCGCTGCTCGATGCAAAACTTACATCTACAACTGGACCAATTACCTGAGCTACAACTCCTGATTTTGACATAATTAAGAAATTAATTTAATTTTTGGTGGCGCAAAAATAATATTTACAAGCATAAAACAAACTTTATAATTAATCTTGAAGAGTGATTTTAAGCATTAAATACTTATTTGATTTGTATTTCAATATTTTATGTAAATTAGCGAGGTTAAAATCTATCATTTATTATTTTTTAGTTCCACAAACAATCAACATTGTTTTGAAACGCAAATATTAACGTTTTTATTTGAACAATAAATCTGAGCAATAAATTTTTATGAGCAACGATCAAATTAAGGAAGAAGTAAAACAAAAATTCATTGTTTTTTTGGAACAAAACGAACAACGTAAAACGCCAGAACGCTTTGCTATATTGGACGAAATATACAGCAACAAGGAGCATTTTGATGTGGAAACTTTGTTTGAACACATGAAAAACAGAAATTACAGGGTAAGCCGAGCAACAGTTTATAATACACTCGATTTATTGTTAGATTGCGGTTTGGTAATCAAACATCAATTTGGAAAAAACATGGCTCGTTTTGAACGTTCGTATGGTTTTAGGCAACATGATCACATGATTTGTAATGTGTGTAGTAATATTTTGGAATTTTGCGACCCTAGAATTCATCAAATAAAAACCATGATGGGCGACTTGATGCAATTTGAAGTTACCAATCATTCGTTATATTTGTTTGGAAACCCAAAAATGGATGAAAAAAGAAATTGTTTAACTTGCAGTAAAACAGTTCCGAAACCAGATTATTAGGGATTTTGAATGTTGGATTTTAAATTTTGAATTAAATAAAATAATAATTGCCGAAGGCTAAAAGCTAGAGGCTAGGAGCAAAAAAGTTATGATAGATGTAGTATTAGGCCTGCAATGGGGCGATGAAGGAAAAGGGAAAATTGTAGATGTATTAACTCCGCAATATGATGTAGTAGCAAGATTTCAAGGTGGTCCAAATGCTGGACATTCATTGGAATTTAATGGACAAAAACATGTGTTGAATACTATTCCTTCTGGAATTTTTCACAAACATTGTATCAATATAATTGGTAGTGGTGTAGTTATTGACCCAATTACCTTTAAGAAAGAAATTGAAAAAATTACTTTAGGTGGTGCAGAACCATTGGTTAATTTGTATATTTCGGAAAAAGCACATTTAATTTTACCAACTCATCGTTTGGTAGATGCAGCAAGTGAGGCCAATAAAGGCGAACATAAAATAGGTTCAACTTTACGCGGAATTAGCCCAACATACCAAGATAAAATTGGCAGAAGTGGTTTGCGTGTTGGCGATATTTTAGCCGCTAATTTTAACCAAAAATATGAAGTAGTTGCTGCCAATCACAGAACTTTATTAGACAGATTCAATCATCCGTATAATATGGCTGAAATTGAACCAGCATTTTTTGAAGCCATTGAGTTTTTGAAACAATTTAAAATTGTAAATACTGAATATTTCTTGGATGATTTAATGAATGATGGGAAAAAAGTATTGGCAGAGGGCGCTCAAGGAACTTTATTAGATATTGATTATGGAACTTATCCTTTTGTAACTTCGTCAAATACCATAACAGGCGGTGTTTGTAATGGCTTAGGTGTTGCTCCGCAAAAAATAAAAAAAGTTTACGGAATTTTTAAAGCTTATTGCACAAGGGTTGGAAGTGGACCATTTCCTACCGAACAAGACAATGAACAAGGCGAGGAATTACGCCAACTTGGTCGTGAATTTGGCGCTACAACTGGTCGCCCGCGCAGAACTGGCTGGTTAGATTTACCAACTTTAAAATACAGCATCATGCTAAATGGAGTTACTGATTTAATTTGTACCAAAAGCGATGTATTGAGTGGTTTGGGCGAAATTCCTGTTTGTCATTCATACGAAATAGATGGAACTGTAAGCGATAAAATTCCATACAGTTTGGTAGATGCAAATATTAACCCACAATACCAAAGCTTTACAGGCTGGACTGGTGATTTAAGCAAAATAAAAAACTACCACGATTTACCTGAAACTTTTAAAACTTATATGCAATTTGTAGAAGATCAAATTGGTTTAAAAGTAAATACCATTTCTGTAGGACCAGATAGAGACGAAACAATTGTGAGAAGTTAATTGTAGCTGGCTGCTGGCAAAACAATATAAAACCTGCTTTGATATAAGGCAGGTTTTTTTGTTTATTTGAAAATATTTTTAGAAAATCACAAACAAAAAAAATTGAATTATAAATCTCCAAATATTAAATACAAGTCCATGCTTCAATCTGCCGAGTTTGGAGTTTATTTGCTTTGTTTTGTATTAATTAGTATATCGTTTTACTTTTTTTCTGCTATAAATATTGACTGTTTTAATTCAGATCAAGCTGTTCAGGTTTTGATGGTAAAAAACTTTCAATGGCCTGCCGATTCTTATTATTGGGGACAAAATAGATTGGGTAGTTTATTGCCTTTAATCAGTTCCTTTTTTTATTCATTTATAAAAATTCATCCTATCATTTTAGTTTCTATCATAAATTATATGATGCTAGTTATAGGATGGTTTATATTTTCAAAATATTTAAAAAGTAATTGGGCAAAATTATTATTTTGTATTGCCGTATTTTTCCCACATCCAACCTATTTTTTTATTATTTTAATTGGTCATCCGTATCAAGGACAGTTTTTTACTTTGGCACTTGCCACCCTTTTTATAAATGATTTATTTAATAAAATAACAACGTTTGAAAAATGGAATTGGAAAGATTATTTAAATCTATTTTTTACTGTTTTTACTTCTATTTTAGCAGTTTGGGTAAGCGAATTAAGCTTAGTTTATTATGTTTTTGTGCTGTTTTACATATTGTTTAACAAAAAAGTTAGAAACCATTTATTCAGTGGCGCCTTTTTAAAATCAAAATTGCTGTTTCCAGTTATTAGCACTGTATTACTTTTATTGATTGGAATTTTATTAATTTTAGACCTTAAACACGGCTTTGAAAAAGACCCTGTTTACGATCAGTTTTTCATAAGCAATTTTTCGGATATTGAACTTCAATTCCATTATTTCTATATTCAGTTTAAAGATGTTTTATTGTTACAAAACCATTGTACCATATTTGAATGTTTGTTTTATTATTCAATAGTAATTGGTCTTTTAATAGTTGTTTTTAACTTAAAAAATATTGATTATTCAATTAGCATATTATTTAAAACTTTAGGATTAACTTTTATCGTAGCCATTATCCTTTTGTTCTTTTCTTCATGGAATTATAGGAGCAAATTTGATCCCAAATACTTTAATCTATTGTATGCACTTTTATGGGTGTTAATTGGAATTGGTTTTGGTAATATGAGCCAGCTTAAACAATTTGCTATGTTTATATTGCTTTGCATTCCATTATTGTATTCAAATTTAAACTATTTGAAAATTACTTTTCAACCAAATTCTGTTTTTGAAAAATATATGGAAGTGTCAAAACTACCAAAAGGCACGCTAGTAGCCGATTATTGGAAAGCTTATAAAATAGCTGCCATTGGTTTTGATAGCATTGATGGTGTTTCAAAAAACTTTTGGGATTGTAGAAATATTCATAAATATAAACAATGGAGTAAAAACGAAAATTTTTATTTCATTAAAAATGAGCTTTTCGAATATGAAAAAAGAAACGATACTTTATGTTTTAGGGGATTAATATTTAAACCAACAAACACTTTTTACAAAATAGATATTGATACTTTTTTACTATATAAAAATGTGAGTAAATCAGTTAAATAATTCGAAAGATTTTCTATTTCTTTTCCATTAATTCAAATCCTTTTTTACCATCTCGTTCCAAGAAATCTATTTGCATTCCTGCAAAAAACAAGGCTTGTCCTGGATGATAAACAATTTTTATTCCTTCAATTTCTACTGTTTTATCTTTATCAGTTGGTTCATCAAAACCAATGATTAAGCCTTTATCATTTGCATTTTTTTGCTTGATTCCAATGCGTAAAAAATGGGTTTCAGGAATTTGTAAATTTGCTTTGTATTCAATAATGGCAGCTACTGCCGCAGGTGTTAAATGGATAATATTCAATGGTAATTTTATAAAATTTGAGTAATAAATGTACGTTTAAATTTTTAACTTAGCAATTTGTTTAATCAAACTTGGACCGCCATAAATAAAGCCAGTATATAGTTGAACCAAGCCAGCTCCAGCTTTTATTTTTTCAATTGCAGTTTCGGTAGAATGAATTCCTCCAACGCCAATGATTGGAATTTTATTGTTCGATTTTTCTTTGATATAAGCTACTATTTCTGTGGATTTTTGACATAATATTTTTCCACTTAAACCACCGGCTCCCATTTGTTCTACTTGGTTTTTATCGGTCAATAAATTTTCTCTGCTAATAGTAGTATTGGTTGCAACCAAGCCGTCAATGCCAGTAGATTGAACAATTTCGATTACATCATCTAATTGCGATAAAGTTAAATCAGGAGCAATTTTTAACAAAATAGGTTTCTGAATTTTGCCAGCGGCAATAAAACTATTTCTTTCATTCATTAAAGATAACAAAATTTCACTCAAAGGTTTTTTATCTTGCAACTCTCGCAAATTTGGGGTGTTTGGCGAACTTACGTTTACCACAAAATAATCAACCAAATCATATAAACCTACAAAACATTTTACATAATCGTCTTTGGCATTTTCGTTAAGTGTAATTTTATTTTTACCAATATTTCCACCAACTATCAAATCATTTGGTCGGTTTACCAAACGTTGTTTTACCACTTCCAAACCATCGTTATTAAAACCCATTCGGTTGATGATACATTCGTCTTTTGGTAAGCGAAATAAACGAGGTAAATCATTGCCACTTTGTGGCAATGGAGTAACCGTTCCAATTTCTACAAATCCAAATCCAAGTGCACTTAACTCCTTTAAATACAAGGCATTTTTATCAAATCCTGCAGCAAGACCAACCGGATTATAAAAAGTTAAACCTAAAAACTCTGTTTCATTTTTTACCCTAAAAAAAGCCGAAACTATCATCCTTACCAAAGGAATTTTACAAAGGAATTTAAAGCCATTCAGCGAAAAATAATGCGCTGTTTCTGCAGGCATTAGGAACAAAAATTTAAGAAGTAATTTATACAAGGCAATCTAATTTGATGCGAAAATACATTGTTGAGTTGGAACAATAAAATGATTTTGGCTTTGAATATTTTCAAAAAAAAATAAGGGATAAAACAATTGCTTGTAATAACCCTTATTAAACTATAAAAATCTTTGAATTAACTAAATCTTTCAAATGTTATGGATTGCAATTGGCACTTCCAATACTTGCAATATAATCCTTTAATGCAGTTGGAAAGACCGTACTACCATTTACAACAATCGTTACATCACAACTTCCTGTGCCATTACAACTACAAGTTGCAGTTGAACAAGGAGTTGTTATAGTAATTGTGCATGAAGTACAGCCATTAGATGTACATTTATGTTCACAAGTAACACCTGCAACAAAATACAAATCACCGTTTGATTCTTGATTAAGGTTGAAGTACGTAAGAACTGAATTAACTTTTGAACTTAAATAGAAAGAATTGCTACTTCCTAAATAAACTATAGTTGAATTGGTAACAGTAGAACTATTATTCAACCAATATTTAATAATATTATTTAACTGTGAAGTAGTGTAACCGTTTTTTGGTGTCGTACTTGAAAAACATCCAACTTTTAAACTGTCCTGTGCCATTGATTTAATGACTGATATGTTTGTTACTAAACAAACAATCAAAGCTAACCTGAATAGTGTTTTTTTCATAATTTCATTATTTTTAAGTAAATCGAATGTAGTTTACATATTCAATTTAATACCAATAAAAAACATAATGACAAAAATATTACAAATTTAAATGGCTATTTTTTAGGTGAAACTTTAAAACATTTAGTAACAAAACCTTTAATTAAATCGTTCTTCGTGTTTCCAATCAAATTCATTGATAATGAAAAAGGTGAAACTGTTTTTTGTTTTTCTGTTGTTATTATTGGGTGAAACCAAGGCACAACAAAGTAAATTTTTAAAAGGATTTGTGAAAAACGAAGAAGGGCAAACTTTGTCTTTTTCCATTATTTATAATTGCAATTCATTTCAAACTTTTTCAGCAAATCAATATGGAGCATTTGTGGTAGAGGCCAATATTGGCGATAGTTTGGTGGTTTCAAGAATGAATTATCAAACCGATACTTTTATTGTTTCTAAAGCCATTTATTTTGAAACTATAAAATTTGATATGGTGCTTAAAAGAAAATCTATTTTATTAAAAGATGTAACCATTAATTACCGTCATAAATTTGACTCCATGGCAAAAATTTCAGCCGAAATGATGAAGCATGATGTATTGTTAAATAACCATAAAAAGGTGGAGAATATTAGAGAAATGGCTAAACCAAAATTGATTTCAACGGGTGGAGTTGGTGTAGAAGGATTAATTTACAAAACTTGGTACAAATTTTCACAAGCGGGAAAAAGCAATGAAAAACTTTTGAAGATTATCAGTATTTACAACGAATCAGTAAAGTTAGATGATAAATTGAGTATTGAATTTATTATGAAAATTACTGGTGTGAACGAGAAAAAAGCTGAATATATAAAAACCAATTGCATCAAATCAAAACTGCTTGGAAATAGCAATTACAATGATTATGATTTGATTTTGGCTTTAAAAGCATGTGCGGAGTAAAAATTTTTAAGTTTTTATAAAGGAAAAATGAAATAAATTTGACCTATGAAATTGCTCAAAATTATAATATTATCTAGTATATTATTACTATTGTATACCTGCAAAAAAGAAAGTAATAATTTAATAAAAATTGAAACAAAAATAGATTCAGTAAATATTCAAAACGCCTACTTAGAAAAGTGTGATAGCTTATCCAATTTTTTTTACCAAATGTTAGGCGAAAATAGCAACTATTTTATAACTACTAAAATAAATGAGGATATCAATATTGATACTTTAAATAGTATTTTGAAAGAGTGGCCATATATTTCAATTACTTATAAAGAAAACTTTGACACTTCGTTTTTAAAGAAAAATTGTCCTGATTACAAATTAAATGATTTTGCATTTTATCATTTTATTGAGTTGGTATCATATAAAATAGATTCAAATGCTTATGTATTTAACCAATCAGGTTTTTTAAGACAAGCTCCTTTCAATTATTGTGGAACTTTAATTGAAACAATAAATGGTAAAACTTTGGAGGTACGAGTTCCTAAAAATTTTACTGTGATTTATGATAAAGAAGTAATAATTGATTATGGTAAAAGATGCTCTGGCTCTGTTTGTCAAATAGGTTGTTCAGCATATTTAAAAAGAATAGAATATAAATAAAACTATTATTTATTATCTAAAGTTAGCTCCAAATCACTTACAATTTTATTTTGCATTACATGCAATTTTACAATTTCTTCTACCCTATCCAAAGTTACATTTCCATAATAAGTACCTTCGGGGTATATAACCAAAGCAGGTCCGTTTTTACATTCATCTAAACAGCCTGCGCGTTGCGCTCTTACTGTGCCTTGTAAGCCATTTTCTTTTAAAACTTCTCTGAATTTGTTTACCAATTCCATTCCTCGCACTTCACCGCAGCAAGTTTTTCCTTCTGCTTTTTGGTTAGCGCATATAAATATGTGTTTTTCGTATTTCATGTTTTGTTTTCAATATATGGTAAATGTAAACCACAGCGGGCAAAGATGCAGTTTAACTAGCTAATATTACATTCCTAAAATAAAAATTGTAGGTTTTTTATGCAAATCAATTTTTTGTTTAGCCCAATCTTTGATGGTTTTAGTTTGAATCAATTCATCTTCGGCAGAAATATTGCATGCAATGCATAATAAAATATTGGGATTACAGTTCTTTATAATATCATCAAATAAATGGTTGTTCCTGTATGGAGTTTCCATAAATATTTGAGCTTGTTGTTTACTAGTTAATTCACGTTCTAACTCTTTTATACGTTTCACTCTTAAAATTTTATCAATGGGTAAATAACCTGTAAAAGCAAAATTTTGTCCGCTGAATCCACTTGCCATTAATGCCATAAAAATAGAAGAAGAACCAGGCAAAGGAATTACATTTATATTTTTTTGATGTGCCAAAGCTACTAATTGAAATCCTGGATCGGCTACACAAGGAAGTCCGGCATCGCTTATTATTCCTGCATCTTGTTCATTTTCTAAAGCTTTTAAAAGTTCAGAATAAGTTTTAGATTCTGTATGTTCATTTAAAATAAATATTTGTAAATCATTTTGAGGAGTAGCCAATTGCAATTTTTTTATTAAAGCCCTGGCTTCTTTTTCACTCTCCACCACAAAATTTTTTAAATGGTGGCTCATTCTTTTCACCATTTCGGGTAAAAAATCATTTTGGCTGTCTTTTGCCAAAAAATTGGGAATTAAGTATAATTTTCCGTACTTCATTTTTATGCTATTTTGTTAAATGCCTGATATTATTACAAGTGCGAAAATAAATAACATTTGACTTATATAGTCATAGCGCTTATTTTTGCCACTCTTTAAAAAAACCGTATGGCAATATTAACTAAAATTAGAAACAGAAGTGGCATAGCAATAGGATTTGTTGGATTAGCCTTAGTATTATTCCTTGTTTCCGATGCTTTAAGCAGTGGAAATAGCATTTTTAATTCAAATGCAAACAATGTAGGACAAATAGATGGCGATGCAATATCGTACAAACAATTTGAAGCTGAAGTTGCTAAACAAGAAGCACAGTATTTAGAACGTAGTCAAGGACAACCGCTTGATGACAACACAAGACAACAAGTGAGAGAACAGGCTTGGAATGTATTGGTTCAAGAAGGATTAATGATTAAAGAATATGCCGATTTAGGAATTACTTTAACAAACGAAGAATTAACAGATTTATTTGTAGGTGATAACATTCATCCACAAGTTAAACAATCGTTTACTGATCCTAAGACTGGATATTTTGATAAAAGTGTGGTTATTCAAAACTTAAAACAAATCAATGAAAAAGGTGATGAGAAAACTAAAAAGCAATTACGCACTTTTGAAGATTTTTTATTACAAGATGGTTTAAACAAAAAATACAGTTCTTTAGTTAAAAAAGGTGTTTATACTACAAACTTAGATGCTAAAAAATTATATGAAGGAAGATCAAGAACTGCAGAAATGAATTTTGTAGTGATGCCTTTTTCTACAGTTGCTGATTCAGCAGTTAAAGTAGAAGAATCTGATTTGAAATCATATTTCAATAAAAATCAAAACAAATATAAGTCGAAAGAAAACAGTCGTAAAATTGATTTTATCGTTTATAACTTTGCACCAAGTAGTGAAGATACAACTGAAATGATGAAATGGGTTGCTGACCAAATGAGTTTATTTGCACAAGCAAAAAATGATACACAATATGTAGATCAAAACAGCGAAGTAAAATTTGATGCAAAACCTCGTTCTCGCAAAGATTATCCTGAAGATTTAGTTGGAAGATTATTTTCTGATTCAATTGGAAGTATTGTTGGACCAATATTTAAAGATAACAAATACCAAATATATAAAGTTAGTGGTGTAAAAAATGATACTACCGTATTTATGCGTGCTAGTCATATATTATTTAAAGTAGAAGGAACAACAGCATTAGATACTGCAAATAGTAAAATTAAGGCAGAAGAAATTTTAGCTCAAATTAAAAAAGGTGGTGATTTTGCAATGATGGCTGCACAATACGGAACTGATGGAACAAAAGACAAAGGAGGCGATTTAGGTTGGTTCCAAGATGGTCAAATGGTTCCTGAATTCAATAAATTTTGCAAAGCAGGAAACAAAGGTGATGTTGGAATTGTAAAAACTCAATTTGGATGGCATATTGTTAAAATTACAGAAAACAAATCGAGCAAGTTAGTAACTGCAGGATTAGTAGAACGTACTTTTAAAGCAAGCGATAAAACGGTAGGATTTGCATTTAACGAAGCAAGTCAATTTGCTGCATCAAGTCGCAATAATGCTGACTTTGAAGCTAATGCTAAAACTAAAAAGTTAGAGATTAAAACGGCAGAAATGGTGAGAGAAAACGATAACTTTTTACCAGGTTATTCTGATGCTCGAGAAGCTGTAAGATGGGCTTTTAATGCTAAAGTTGGCGATATTAGTGAAGTAGTTACAGTTGGCGACAAACACATGATTATATCGTTGAAAGATATTCGTGAAAAAGGAAAATCAAGTTTTGAAGAAGCAAGAGGTAAAGCCGAAAATGATTATAGAAAAGAGAAAAAAGCAGAACAGTTATTAGCTAAAATGAAAGAAGCAGTTGACGGTGGCGCTATAACTTTAGATGCATTAAGTAAAAAATTAAACTTAACAGTAACTCCAGTTGGAAGCCAAAATTTTGAAAACACAGGAATTGCATATGTTGGTCAAGATAATTCATTTGTAGGTGCGGTTTTAGGTACTGCTCCCAATAAATTTGTTTCTTCATTTAAAGGTGATGGTGGAATTTATGCATTCCAAGTAAATAAATTTACTGAGGCTCCAGCAATTACTGATTACTCATCATTCAAAGCAGAGTTAAAGCAACCATTATCTCAAAAAGTAGAATATGGTTATATGGAAACTTTAAAAGATATTCATAAAGTAACCGATTTGCGTTACAAGTTTTACTAGTATTTATAAATAAATAAACAAGAGGCTGTATCAAAAGCTTCAAAAAGCTCGTCAGTTCGAGCGTAGTCGAGAACGTAATGATTACGTATTTAACCATTTCGACTCCGCTCAATGTGACAATACATATTGAGGCTGTCTTTAAAAGACAGCCTCTTTTTTGTTTAAAATAACCCTAAATTAGCATGTTAAATTATCAATATTTTAAATCAGATAAAAAGGAAACACTCATTTTATTACATGGTTTTTGTGAAAATATTTCAATTTTTAATCATCAAATTGTAGCATTGCAAGCGTCATATAATTTACTTTGTATTGACTTGCCTGGATTTGGTTTAAGTAATGTAATTAAAGATGTTACTATTCCAAAAATGGCAGATGAAATAAAGCTTATCATTGATTATTTGGAAATTAGTGACTGTGTGCTTTTAGGACATAGTATGGGTGGCTATGTTACATTGGCTTTTGCTAAAAAATATAGTCAATTATTAAAAGGTTTTGGGTTATTACATTCAACTGCAGCAAAGGATAATTTTGAAAGATTAGCTAAGAGAAAACAGTTGATCAATTTTATTAAAAAAAATGGATCTGAAACCTTCTTTAAAACATTTTTTCCTGATTTGTTTTTTGATAAAGAATTGAATAAAAAACAAATTGAAAATTTAATTGAACATGCTAATTCAACTGATTTAAAAGGAATTATTGAAGCTATAAAAGCCATGATGATGCGAGAAGAAACTTTTGATGTATTAGAAACAACTCAATTACCAGTGTTTTTTGCTATTGGAAAACATGATTCAATAATTACTGAAAACGATATGTTTGGTCAAGCAGCTAGGTGTAATCAATCTGAAATTTGTTATTTAGAAAACTCAAATCATTTAGGAATGATTGAGCAACCAACTATTTTAAATGATGCAATCATTAAATTTGTAAATAGAATATCAATTTAAAAATATTAAAAGTTGAAGTGAAATCAATTTTCAATAATTCACAAACCATTCTCATTAATTCAATTCAAATATTATATTGCAAGCTCAAATAAAAATGATGAAAGGTATAATTTTAGCAGGAGGTAGTGGAACACGTTTACACCCACTAACGTTAGCAGTAAGTAAGCAGTTAATGCCTGTTTACGATAAGCCAATGATCTATTATCCATTATCGGTATTAATGTTGGCAGGTATCAAAGAAATATTAATTATTTCTACGCCACATGATTTGCCTGGTTTTAGAAAACTTTTGGGCGATGGTTCTCAAATTGGTTGCCGTTTTGAATATGCAGAACAACAAGTTCCAAATGGTTTGGCACAAGCATTTGTTATTGGTGAAGAATTTATAGGAAATGATAAAGTAGCATTAATATTAGGCGATAATATATTTTTTAGTTCTGGTTTAAAATCACTTTTACAAGACAATAATAATCCTGATGGCGGTGTAGTATTTGCTTACCATGTTAGCGATCCAGAACGTTATGGAGTGGTAGAATTTGACGAAAATATGAAGGCTTTAAGTATTGAGGAAAAACCTGAAAAACCAAAATCAAATTATGCCGTACCGGGTTTATATTTTTATGATAATTCTGTAGTAGAAATAGCAAAAAATATTCAACCATCGCCAAGAGGTGAATATGAAATTACTGATGTAAATAAAGTATATTTAGAAAAAGGAAATTTGAAAGTGGGTGTTTTGCAACGCGGAACTGCTTGGTTAGATACCGGAACTTTTGCATCGTTAATGCAAGCTGGCCAGTTTGTTCAAGTAATAGAAGAACGCCAAGGTTTAAAAGTAGGCTGCATTGAAGAAATAGCATTTAACATGGGCTATATCAATAAAGAACAATTAAAAACAGAAGCAAAAAAATTAGTTAAAAGTGGTTATGGCCAATATTTATTAGGCCTCATTAAATAAATTTAGATATTATAATTATAGAATAAAATGAATATACAACATGAAGCATTGAAAAAATTCAGTTATCAAATTGAATTTGCGCTTAAAAATTATAGCGCACATGGAATGGATTTAAGCAAATACACTAACGTAATGATTGGTGGTTTGGGAGGTAGTGGAATAGGTGGAAGATTGGTGAAAAATATTTTTTTGGACGAGTTTCCTCTTCCCGTAGAATGTATTGCTGATTATACCTTACCAGGTTATGTAAATAAAAATACTTTAGTACTATTAGGCTCATATAGTGGAAACACAGAAGAAACTTTAGCCATGTATGCTGAGGTTAAAGAACGCGGATGCGATATGATTATTTTAACAGGCGGTGGTAAATTAGGTGCATTAGCAACTGAAAATAATATTAAACAATATTTTTTAGAACCAGGTTTTCAGCCTCGCATGGCCTTAGGTTTTTCATTGACTTATTTGGTTCAAATTTTTGCTGAATTTGTTAAAAAGGATGTTGCAAATGAATTAAAAGCAATAGCAGAAAAAGTAGCAGATACAGCTCCTTATGAAGAGGAAATGATGGAGGCTTTTAATGCTATAAAAAGTAAATTAGCCCATAAATTCATTATTGTAACAGACGCCTATTTTGAAGCAACAGGAATTCGTTTTGCACAGCAAATACAAGAAAATGCAAAACACGAAGCATTTACACATGTATTACCAGAGGCAAACCATAATGTAATAGAAAGTTATTATGGAAACATTTCTTCCTTATTTATTTTCATAGATTCGGGTAAAAATGAAAGAGTAAGCGCACGTTTTGAATTTTTAACTAATTTGTTAGGAGTTGAGAACCATAAAGTAATCAATATGGCAGTAAATGAATTTGATTTAGATGCTGTTTATGAAATGATTCACCGCTTAGATTGGTTAAGTTTATATGTATCTGATTTTAGAAAAGTAGATTCATTAAATGTTCCAAATATAGCTTCATTGAAAGAATATTTAGAAACTGTTTAAATTGAGTTTTTTTGGAAATATATTTGGTAATAATGGAGTAGATAAAAATAATACTCCATTTATTAATCCTATTAAGGTAGAATTACACTCTCATCTTATTCATGGGGTAGATGACGGTGTTCAAACATTGGAAGAAGCCTTAGAAACATTGAATGTAATGGCATCAATGGGTTATACAAAGGTAATTACTACTCCACATATTATGAGTGATTTTTACCAAAATGGACCGAATAATCTAATTCCAAAATTGCAAGAATTGCAAAATTATTTAAAAGAGCAAAATCTAACTATTGAATTAGAAGTTGCCGCTGAATATATGATAGATGATGCAATTGAAACCAAAATAAAAAATAATGAAATTTTAAGTTTTGGCGGTAGTAAAAAATATGTGTTGGTAGAAATGCCCTTTTTAGAAGAAGCCAGAAATTTTAAATCAGTAATTTTCGAACTACAAATTCAAGGCTTTAATCCTGTTTTGGCTCATCCAGAAAGGTATTCATACTTTCACAAAAAGAAAGAAAAATTTGAAGAATTAGTTGATAATAATGTGCTATTACAGCTTAATAATCTTTCTCTTATAGGTTATTACAGTCCGCATGTATTAAAAGCAGCGGAGTTTATAATTGATAAAAAGTTACATAGTTTTGTAGGAAGTGATGCTCATAATATTAGGCATGCATTAATCATTCAAGAAAAAGTAATTCAATCAAAATTATACCAAAAAGCATGTAGCATTGAATTATTAAATAATTCTCTTTAATAAAAAAGGTGATAAGTTTTAAAACTCATCACCTTTTTTTATTTAATAATTAATTCAATCCTTTGATTCATAGCCCTACCATTTTCGCTATTATTTTCAGTTATAGGTTTTAACCCTGCAAATCCTTCGCTTGAAACCCTATTTTTATCAATGCCTTTTCTTATAAAATACAAAGCAACTTCATTTGCTCTTTTAATTGATAACTGTAAGTTTTTAAATTCATTCCCTTTATTATCAGTATAGCATTGAATAATAATTTTAAGATTTGTATTTACTTTCAATTCCTCAGCAATTTGGTTTAATATGCTAAAAGAAGAAGGTTTTAAAACTGTAATTCCGTCTTCAAATTGAATCATTTTTTTTGAGGCCATCAATAATGCTCTAAGTATAGTTGGAACAAAAGCTGCTTTAGGGCAGCCATCTAATTCTAATAAACCATATTCATCCGGACATTTATCAATTTTATCACCAATTCCGTCATTATCTCTATCCGGACAACCATTTAGCTCTTCAGTTCCAGGACTAAATACACAGCTATCATTAGGGTCAGAAATGCCATCATTATCAGAATCAGGGCAACCAGATAATGTTAAGCTACCTTTTACATTTGGGCATTTATCGTAAAAATCAGACATCCCATCATTATCAGAATCCAAACATCCACTAAATCTTGAATCTCCAACTATATTTGGACAATTGTCATTTTCATTTGTTACTCCATCACCGTCATCATCATTTTCAGGACAACCATTAAGTTTTTTTACACCCTTTACATCAGGACATTTATCGTCAAAATCTAAAATGCCATCTTTATCTCTATCATCAATTTTAGATTTATCACGTTTGGCTTTTTTTATTTTATATTTTTTTTCTTTTTTTTTAATTATTTCAGGGTTAATGTCTTTAACGTTTGAAGATTTTGATTTGAAATCAATATAAAAAACAAATCCTAAATTATTTTGAAAATAAGCATCTTTTCCCAAAACAGTATTTTCAGTTGAAAGATTTCCATCATTTATATTTTTATTTGTAAACCCAAAAACTGATTCAAATCTAAGTGCAGTTTTTTTTCCAAGTCGTATATCAAAACCTGCAGAAACAGGAATAGTAATATCGTTTAAGGTGTTTTCATTATTATATATTTTTGAAGTAAAAAATCTAGTTCCAACTCCCATAGATAGAAAGGGACTAATTTTGGAAACGTCTAATCTTTTAAATCTATATCGAGCAGAAACGCTAAATTCTCTATACCCTCTAGTAACATAAATATCATTTTTAAAAGTTGAATATGCCCAAACTCCATTATTAGTATTTATAACCAAATCAAATTTAGAATCAATATACCTACTATATTGTATACTTGTAATGGCAAAAAAAGTGTTAAAAATTTTATCAGATTGACTCAATGAACCAATATAATCGTTTTTCCCAACATTGAAATTTAAATTCCATTTTTGCACATTAGTTTGTGTACGTGCATTATTAGAAAATATTAAAAAGATAAGTAAAACTTGGAAAATTCTTTTCATGATTTTATTCTATTTTTAAAAAATACTATAGATAACAAATATCAAAACTAACTTATTTTAGTATAAATTCGTCATAAAGTGTGTAATTAAATAAACTATTTCATTACCAAAGCTTGATCTAAAACTTTCATAAAATCAATGGGAGCTAAATATCCCGCTGCAATTTGAATTTGTTTTTTGTTTGGTTGAATAAAATATGTTGTTGGAAATCCAGTAGATTTTCCTTGGGTTAATTGTCCAAATAATTCTCTCCCTGTAATTTTATTTCCATCTAATTCATATACTATATTTTCCAACTCTGGATTGAATTTAATGACAATAAAATCCTTATTCAGTGCTTTTATTATGTCTGAATTTGTGTAAGTATCTCTATCCATTTTTTTACACCAACCACACCAATCAGTATAAGCATCTACTAATATAATTTTGTTTTGTTTTTTAGCTAAAGGATAACCCGTATTCCAGTCTAACCATTTAAGTTCGGCTGAATCATTGGATGAAGAAAACGAAACAAATAGTAGCAGTACGGTAAAGGCTAAAAGAATATTTTTCATGTAAATATATAGTTGATTTTATTGCAAAAAAAATATTTAATTATTAAATCATTTCATCAATTTTTAAAAAAATAAACGATAGTTTATAATCAATATTAGGTTTAGAATTAATTTGAAAATAAATACAATATTACAAATTTTTGTATTAACTATGCTGTTAGATTTGTTAAAAAAACCAGAAAATAAAAAAAAATAAAAAAGTTTCATTGCTTTTTTATATTTTTGATGTCAAAACAAACATTAAAAATACAGAATTTGAAAACAATAATCTTCGTTTTAACAATTTTTCTATTAGGGCTTTCGCAAATTGCATCGGCTCAAGGGCAAGATCAAAATGCTCCTACTTATGATTACAGTTATACTGATAGTACGTCAAATACTCAATCAAGCGATTCATCAGCTACTGATTCTGTAATATCAGATACTGAAAATTCAATTGTAGCATATAAAAGAATTGTTTTAAATTTTGATTCAATTACTAATTTAATTACATATAATGGAGTAGTAGAACAGGAAGACAGTGGTAGCGATTCATTGTATGCTAGAGCCAAAAAATTTGGAGAGAAAATATTTGGAAAGGATAATAATATTTTTGAAGTTCAAAAATATGGTCAAAAACTAGTAATGAATGGCTCCATCAATGCCTATTCTTATGCTAATAAGTACAATAAAAAAAGTATTGGAAAATATGAGTTTAAACTAATTGTTTTAATTAAAGAAGGAAGATACAAATATTCAATTACAAATTTGGTTCATAGGGGTCCAATTCCTGCCAATGGAAAACCTTTTAGAAATTACTTTGAATATTATTATAATTCTACTACAAATATTAGAGGTAATGATATTATATTACGTTATGCTGATAGAGAAATAAAAGATACCATTGCAAGATTCCAAACATCAATGAAAGAGCCGAAATTGGTGGATGAAGATGAGTGGTAAATGATACTTATACAAACAAAAAAAGTCATTAGTTAAATAACTAATGACTTTTTTTGTTTGTATAAATTGGCACTTCAAATAGTTTTTGTTTAATTGCGCAATATGTTAAATATAACACCCGAAGTAACTTTAGAAGCAATACATTTGCGCAATGCAAATACAATGAGCGAATGGTTAGGCATTGAATTTATTGAAGTAAATACCAATTATTTATTAGCTAAAATGCCCGTTGACCATAGAACAACACAGCCACTTGGTGTAGTAAATGGCGGTGCTTTTTGCGCCTTGGCAGAAACTGTAGGAAGCATGGCTGCAAACTTATGTATAGATAGAACTAAGTTTGTTGCATTAGGTTTAGATATTAATGCCAATCATATTCGTTCTGCAAACAAAGGTTGGGTTTATGGCAAAGCAATTCCACTTCATTTGGGTAAAACTACACAAGTTTGGGAAATTAAAATTACAGACGATGACAATAAACTTTGTTGTATTAGTCGTTTAACAATGAGTGTTGTAGAAATTCGTAAATAATAACAAACAAATTGAGCAAAGCTATTGTTTTTTATAGGCTTCCTGGAACTAATGAAATAGTAAAAAGAGAAGGTAAAATTAATAGCCAACTTGTGCCCATTGATTTAATTTCCGAATCAGAAAAAGATATTTTTTATATTTCTCCTTTCAATGCTGGAAGCAATGCTTTTGCCTGTGTTTTAGATAAAGAAATAAATAAGTTTGAAGTTATTTCATATCAACGAAACAAAAAAAATAAGTATGATTCTGAAACAGATTTTATTCAAAAAGTAAATGCTGCAATACTTGAAATGAAGCAATTTCAACAAATAAGTAAAGTAGTATTAGCAAGATGTAAAGAGTTTAAAATAGCAGAAGAAATAGATGTCAATGCCTATTTTTTGAATTTGTGTTTAAGTTACCCCAATGCTTTTGTATACGCAGTTTCAAGTAGCATTACTGGTACATGGATTGCCGCCACCCCAGAACTGCTTTTAAAAGAAACGAAACAGGAATTAGAAACTACCGCAATTGCTGGAACAAAGTTATTTGATAATGATTTAGCATGGGGCGAAAAAGAAAAAGATGAACACCATCAAGTAGAATTATTTATTGATAATTTAATTCAAAAACATCAACTCAAATTAATCAATAAAGATGGTCCAAAAAGCATTGTTTCAGGACATCTTTTTCATCTTGCTAGTTATTATAAAATATCTAATAAAAAAGGAATATTAGATTCATTTTTAAAAGAGTTGAATCCAACACCCGCAGTTGGTGGATTACCAAGCAAAAATGCAATTGATTTTATAACTAAAAACGAGCATTTAGACCGTAAATTTTACGCTGGATTTGTGGGAATAAAGTCTAATAATTTAACACAACTTTATGTAAATATTCGTTGCATGGAAATATTTAAAAATCATGTGCATGCTTATGCTGGATGTGGGATTACAGTTCAATCAAATGCTGAAAGTGAATGGACAGAAACTGAACAAAAATTACAAACTGTTTTGAAATTTTTATCGTAAATTTTTAAAAAATAATTTCATTAATTCAGCTGCTTCATTTGCTAAAATTCCTGACTGTATTTTTGTTTTAGGATGAAGTTTTACCATTGCATTTTCAAAGCCTCTTTTTTCATCTTTTGCGGCAAAAACTACACGTTCAAACTGTGCCCAAAATATTGCGCCAGCACACATTATACAAGGTTCTAAAGAAATGTAAATAGTACAATCGTTCAAATATTTTGCTCCTAAATAATTTGCAGCAGCAGTAATAGCTTGCATTTCGGCATGAGCAGTTACATCATTTAATTGCTCAGTTAAATTATGTCCTTTTCCTATAATTTGATTGTTACTTACCACTACACAACCAACAGGTACTTCACCCATGTCAAAGGCTTTTTGAGCTTCAATTAAGGCTTGCTTCATAAAATACTCATCGGTAAAAAATATATCTTCCATATTTCAATATTAATAATAATAGTTATGATGCCATTTTATTCAAGTAATAAAATGAAAAAAGTTTAAAGTGATTCAAAACAATAGCCTTTACTTTGATAATATTGAAGCAATTCTGGTAAAATAATTTTTAAATTATCAAACGCTTTTTCACTATCGTGAAATACAAAAATTGCGCCATTAGCAGGTAATAATTTCAAGGCTTTTAAACTTTCTTGAATGTTTAAATTTATATCATAATCTCGGCTTAAACGGCTCCACATAATTATTTGAAGTGTTTTAGAAATTTGTTTTGCTTGCCCGTTCTTTATGCGACCGTATGGCGGACGAAATAAATTTGTTTTGGTTAACTGTTGGCAGCGTTCCATGTTCTTAAAATAGCTTTCATTATTGGTTTTCCAGCCATTTAAATGATTAAAAGTATGGTTGCCAATTTGGTGTCCATGTAGTTTTACTTGCTCGAATATATTAGGGTGTTTTACTATGTTTTCACCCACCATAAAAAAAGTTGCTTTAGCATGATAAATGGCTAACTGTTCCAATACCCATGGCGTAATTTCAGGATGTGGACCATCATCGAAAGTAAAATAAACCACTTTTTTTGTAGTTTTTACCTTCCATGTATAATTTGGAAAAATCCAATGAAGCAAATGAGGAATTGTGTATTTAAACATTATTTTGCGAGCGCAAAATAAACTTGTAATCAGATTATTTTTCAAAATTTTTTATAAAAACCCATTTATGTTAAAAAATTATACCCATTTATTTTTAGCCATTTGCTTTGCAATATTCAGCTTTGGTAACTCTGCATTAGCCCAAAAAAACTACAGTTTGGAAGATTGTATAAATATTGCTTTGCAAAATAATATTCAAACCAAACAGCAAAATTTACAAACAGAAAATGCTAAAATTGATTTACGTCAAAGTAAACTTTCGGCATTGCCAAGTTTAAACGGACAAGCATCAAATAACTGGCAAACTGGATTTAACATTAATCCAAAAACAAATACACCAGAAGATTTAGCATTTAGAACCAACAGTGTTGGCGCATCATCGAGCATGCCTATTTTTAATGGTTTTCAAACTACAAATAATGTTCGTTTAAAAGAAAGTGATTATGTAGCAAGCAAGCACGATTTGGAAAATAGTAGAAATAATTTAAAACTAAATGTGGCCAATAATTACTTGCGTGTTTTACAACAAAATGAAATTTTAGAAGCTGCAAAAAATCAAGTTATTACAACAAGAAATCAATTGGAACGTCAGCAAAAATTATATGATTTGGGTGGATTGAATAAAAGTAAATTATTACAGTTAAAAGCACAAATAGCTACGGAAGAATTGAATTTTATTACCCAACAAAACTTATTGAATAGCGCCTATTTAGACCTTTGGCAAATGATAGATTTAACACCAGATACTGCCAATAAATTGGTGAAATTAGATGTAAATAAAATTTTGGTAGAAGATGAAAACAGATTGCCATTGGCCATTTATAGCGATTTTGAAAAACAAAGTCCTGATGTGTTGGCAGCCAAACAACGCCAACGCAGTGCAGATTTACAAAGGTATGTAGCCTTAGGAGCAAGAAGTCCGCGCATAACTTTGAACGGAAGTTTGAGTTCATTTTATACTACTTTAGGAACTACTTATGGAGGTTATCAAACCGTTGTTAATCCGCAGATTGGTTATTATTTAAACGGAACTACTCAAGTACCTGTTTATTCAATAGGGCAACAAACATTTCCTACTACATCGGAATTAACTCCTTTTAACAACCAAATCAACAAAAATTTTGGAACAAGTTTGGGTTTTACTTTAAGTGTTCCAGTTTTTAATGGTTGGAATGTAAATAGTACCATTCAAAAAAGCACTATTCAAATGGAAATAGCTAAATTAACCGAAAAGCAAACCCAACAAAATTTATTTAAAAGCATCAACTCTTCTTATTTGAATTTTAAAAATGCGCAATTGCGCCATGTTGCTGCTTTGCAATCTTTAGAAGCAAACAAAGAAGCTGTAGATATTAGCGAAAAACAATACGAATTAGGTGGCTTAAGTTTAACTGATTATTTGGCATCGAAAAATAGTTATATCAAAGCGCAAACCGATTATTTACAGGCAAAATACGAATTGGTTTTTAGAAAAAAAGTATTGGACTTTTATAGCGGAAAACCTTTAAACTAAAAATTTACACCAAAACTAAAATAAAATGTTCTGCTATTTCCAGGCAACAAACCTGGTCCTGGATATCCTCCAGACCTTCTTGTAGCATATACTTCATCGGTTAAATTATTTACCCCAGCTTTTATGTTACAATGTTCCATAAAAACGTAAGCACACGATAAATCCATTACACTATAGCCCGCTATTTTGCCAACTTGATACTTAGAGTCAGGCAGTTCAGTATTTAGAGCATCGGTATAAATTTCGCTGGTATTACTGTATTGAAAAGTAGTTGAAAATGTTTTTAAAGTATAGGTTAAACCCATCCTATTGATAAATCTCGGGGCATTTTCTACTTGTTTGCCATTGTAACTTTTTGTTGGATCTGTATCTTTAGAGCTTACATATTTAGCGTCAATAAAAGAGTTTGAGGTAAACAAACTTACACTTCCTAATTTGGAATTATCTGTAAATATTTTGATTGGATTTATTTCAATAAATGATTCAATTCCTTTGCTTACAGATTGACCAATATTGGTTTTAAAATTTACTCCATTTTGTATAATGGTTCCTATTCTATTATCGTAGTTTAAATAAAAAAATCCGATATCAAAATTTAGAAAATTTTTAACAGTTCCTCTGTATCCAGCATCTGCATTAAATCCTTTCGCATCTTTTAAATTGGGATCAATTATTTCTGTAGCGTTTGAAGGAGTAAATTCAGAAAAAGTAACAGGACGAAATGCCTGTGAAAAATTTGCATAAATATTGGTTTTATTACTTATTAAATACTCCGAACCAATTCCTGCTAATAGTACATTTCTATTGCTAGTTTGTGGCAAAATAGCACTGACGTTACTGCTAATTGTTCCTTCCATTTTATTATAAATTTTTTCGAAACGAATACCTGGTATTACTTTAAACTTATTGGTAATTTGAAAAATATTTTCGACAAAAAATGCATAATTAACCGTGTTAAATTTTAAATCAGTAACATATTGATTATTGCTTAGTGTAAAATCAAAATCTGATCCTGAATTACCCGTTCCTTTTTGTTTCCTTTTTGTATTTCCTACATAAGCCCTAACCCCACCAGCTAAAATGTGGCTTTGTTTTAATAATTTATATTTATACGAAAAACGCGCTTCTGTTCCTATGTTTTGGTAAAAATCCCTATCTACTCTCCGTAAATTATATGCCATGGTTAAAGGATTAATTGAGTCAACTATATTGATTGGATTTAAATTTCCAACACTGTTTCTTTCGCTCATACTTCCAAAAGTTTTAACAATTAAATTTACATTTTGCAACAAATCATATTTAAAAGTTAAGGCAGCCACATTCCAAGGAGTTCCAATCCAATTCCTTGCTCTATTTGATTGTTGGGCATTGGTATTAAATTGTATATCTGTTAACCCACCAGGTTGTTGACTAGCATAATCCATATTAGTATATTCAAAAGCTATATTAAATTTCTTTGTAAATTGATAGTTAGCCGAAACATACAAAGTTCTGGTATTGTAACTACTATTTTGCCTCCAACCATTTGCATGTCTGTCGTGTAAAAACACATAGTAATTTAGTTTTTTAATGGTTCCGCCCATTGCCGAATAAAAATTGGCTAGCCCGTAACTTCCAAAAGTTACTTGTTCTTCTACATTTAATTTTTTAGTGGCATGTCCTTTTTTAATTTGATAGTTTAATAATCCACCAAACTGCGTTCCATATTGTAACGATGCCGCACCTCTTACAATTTCAATTTTCGATAAAGCTTCTGTTGGTGGAGTATAATATGACTCTGGATAACCAAATGCTTCTGATGCAATGTCATATCCATTTTGCCTTACATTAAATTCCCATGATCTATTGGCACTTAAACCCCTTGTAGAAATATTGGTTTGAATTCCTGAGCCATCATTTTCCCAAATATTTAATCCTGGCACTTTACTAAATATTTGTCGGGCATTGTTTATACTTAAGTCTGCTGCTATTTTATCAAATAAAATTACTTCCGATTTTTTTCCTGCAAATATTACATTCTCTTTTAAATCAGGCATGCGCTCAATGCCACCTAAAACTTTTTGATCTCTAATAATCAAATCATTTAGCAAAAGTGTCTTAGTGGTATCTGTATTTTGGGATTTTATTTCAAATACAAAAAAAGTGGATAAAATAATAAATAGGATATTTTTTTTGCTCATGATTGAATGATGTTTCATGCCACAACAATATTGTTTAGAATCAATCTAAACAATGATATAAATAAGTAAAATACATGAGCATAAAATGATTATAAATAGTAATAGCTAATAGCTAAACCTTTACGAAAAAACTGAAAAATTTTAAACCAAACTTTTTTGAAAATTATCGAAAATAATTTTGAACCAAGCAGTATAATTTTGATTGTTTTGGAGTAAATCAATTTGAAGCTCTTCTAAATTTATCCATTTAAAGTTTTTTACTTCAGTTGGGTTAAAGTTTATTTCACCGTTAAAACTTCCTACTAAAACATGGTCAAATTCATGTTCGGTTAAACCATTTTCAAATGCAGCTTTGTAAATAAAACTGGTTTTAGTAGATAACTCACAATCAAAACCCATTTCTTCCATTAACCTGCGGTGAGCAGCTTGTTCTATGGTTTCTCCAATTCTTGGATGACTACAACATGTATTTGTCCATAGGCCAGCACTGTGGTATTTTGTTAAAGCACGTTGTTGTAATAATAATTCCTTATTTTCATTGAAAACAAAAACTGAAAAAGCACGATGCAATAAACCTTTTTCATGGGCTTCTTGTTTTTCCATTTTACCAATTTCTTGGTCGTTTTCATCTACTAAAATTACGTATTCTAATTCCATTTATAAAAAACCAAACATAAGTGAAGGAAATTTGTTTTTTTAAAATAATTTTAAAATAATCTAGACAATCTCATAAAAATAGTTGAAGTAGTATAGTTAAGCTTCGTGTTTTTTTTGCATTTTTGCAGCAACATAAAATAAAACAAAACTATGTACGTAATAAAATTTGGAACTGATGGTTGGCGCGGAATTATAGCTGATGAATTTACTGTAGAAAACGTAAAACGTGTAGCGCAGGGAACAGCAGATTTTGTGAAAGCAAATTTTGCCAATAATTTAAACGTAGTTTTGGGTCACGATTGTCGTTTTGCAGGTGAATTATTTGCGGAAACAACTGCAAAAGTTTTATGTGCCAATGGCATAAAAGTAATCATGGCCAAAGGATTTGTAAGCACACCAATGATTAGTTTAGGTGCGGTAAAACAAGGCGCTGCTTTGGGTGTAATCATTACAGCTAGCCATAATCCTCCTGCTTATAACGGATTTAAACTAAAGGCACATTATGGCGGACCAAGTAGTCCTGCGGTGATTGATGCCGTTGAAAATGCCATTCCTAATAATTTTACTTCATCATTAAAAAGTATGGAAACTTTAATAAGCGAAGGCATGATTTCATACACTGATTTAGAAACCATGTACGTAGATGAAGTGGAAAGTAAGTTTGATTTAAAAACCATCAAAGAAAGTAAAATGGAATTTGCCTACGATGCCATGTATGGTGCTGGGCAAAATGTAATGCGCAGATTATTTCCAGAAATTACTTTATTACATTGCGATTATAATCCAGGATTTGACGGACAAGCGCCAGAACCTATTCATAAAAACTTAACTGAATTTAGTGAATTAATTCGCATCAGCGAGGAAATAGATTGCGGTTTGGTAACCGATGGTGATGCAGATAGAATAGGATTGTACAACAAAAAAGGGGAGTTTGTAGATTCACATCACATCATACTTTTATTGGTTCATTATTTACACAAATACAAAGGAATGGATGGTAAAGTAATTACTACTTTTAGTGCTACTTCTAAAATTACTGAATTAGCCAAGGCCTATGGTTTACCAATAGAAATTACCAAAATTGGATTCAAATACATTTGTGAAAAAATGGTGACCGAAAACGTATTAGTTGGTGGCGAGGAAAGTGGCGGAATTGCGATTAAAGGTTTTATTCCAGAGCGTGATGGCATCTGGATTGGCCTTACCATTTGGGAATTTATGGCTAAAACCGGAAAAAGTTTAGATGAATTAATTCAAGAAGTATATGATGTAGTGGGTAGCTTTGCAATGGGTAGAATTGATTTGCACATTACTGAAGAAATTAAACAACATGTATTAGCCAATTGCAAAGCAGGAAAATATACCCAATTTGGTAACTATAAAATAGAGAAAACAGAAGACTTAGATGGCTATAAATTCTTACTTGGAAATGGCGAATGGGTAATGGTTCGCGCAAGCGGAACTGAGCCTGTATTGCGCGTTTACAGCGAATCGAGCACAAATGAAAAAGCAACAGCCATATTAGAAGCTACAAAAGCAGTTTTGTTAGCTTAATATTTTAAAATATAAATTCAAAAAGCTGTCTAAAAAAGGCAGCTTTTTTTGTGTATTTCCTTTACCAATTAATTTTATAATAAAATTTCTTTCGATTTGGGTAAAAAAAATATTAATTACCTATGATAGGGATAAGAATTTGGCTAAAGCCAAGTAAATATATCAATTTCATAAACCCCCAGCTAAAGCTGAGGGCAATATAACGGATCAATTGCTCTTTGGCTTTAGCCAAATTTTCTTCTTTCATTATCACAAACTCAGGTAAATTAGTTTTCAGAAATCAACTAATCATTTTCATTATAAAATATTTTTTTCGCTGTTTTTAGTTTTTTTTAAGTAAAATTGCTTCATGCCTATCGTTAATTCTTTAGTAAGTTGGTACCTAAAAAAGCGTGTTCCTTTTATTGATAGAATGATGCTTAACCCGCATGCAGTGCAGGAAGAACAGCTTGCTAAATTATTAAATATTGCCGAATTAACTTCTTTTGGCACAGCCAATAAATTTAGTAGTATCAGAAATTTTGAAGATTTTAAAAAACAAGTTCCCATTACTAATTACGATGGTTTTAAACCATATATTGATCAAGTATTGCAAGGCAAACAAAATGTAATTTGGCCAAGCGATACCAGGTGGTTTGCCAAATCATCGGGAACCACAAGTGATAAAAGTAAATTTATTCCCATTACATACGAAAGCCTTGATGAATGCCATTTTCAAGGTGGAAAAGATGCCATATTGTTTTATTTACTCCAAAATCCTGATAGTAATTTATTTGACGGAAAAGGTTTGGTAGTAGGCGGTAGTAACAATGTAAATAAGCTAAATGAGGAAAGTTTTTATGGCGATTTATCGGCTGTAATGATGCAGAATATGCCTTTTTGGGCACAATATTTACGAACACCAGAATTGGCCATTGCATTAATGAGTAATTGGGATGAAAAAGTAGAAAAAATGGCCCGTGCTACTTTAATCGAAGACGTAACTAATATATCGGGAGTGCCAACTTGGACAATTGTTTTAATAGAAAAGCTATATGAAATTACGGGAAAAAACTGTTTAACCGATATTTGGCCAAACATGGAACTTTATATTCATGGTGGGGTTAGTTTTATACCCTATAAAGAACGATTTAAACAGTTAATAAAATCAAGTCAGGTAAATTACTTAGAAACGTATAATGCATCGGAAGGATTCTTTGGAATTCAAGATGATTTGAACCGTGACGACATGCTTCTCATGCTTGACTATGGCGTGTTTTACGAGTTCATGCCAATGACAGAATATGGAAAAGAAAATCCAAATACATTGTCGATTGCCGAGGTACAATTAAATGAAAATTATGCTTTAGTAATCAGTACCAACGCAGGTTTATGGCGTTACATCGTTGGCGATACTATTAAGTTTACTTCTATTAAACCCTATCGTTTTAAAATAACAGGACGAACCAAACATTTTATCAATGCTTTTGGCGAAGAGTTAATGATTGAAAATGCAGACAATGCCATTACCAAAGCTTGTAAAAAATTAAATGCACATATAGTAGATTATACCGCGGCTCCAATTTATATTTCTGAAACACAAAAAGGTGGACATGAATGGTTAATAGAATTTGATCAATTGCCTGAAAACTTAAGCGAATTCACCATTCAATTAGACAATCATTTAAAAGAAAACAACAGTGATTACGAAGCCAAACGCTACAAAGATATGGCCATGCAATTACCAAAAATACATGCGTTGCCAAAAGGAACTTTTAGCAATTGGTTGAAACAAAAACAAAAATTGGGGGGCCAACATAAAGTACCTCGCTTAAGTAATAACCGGGATGTTTTAGAAGAGATTTTAGGAACAATTTAGGGATTTTTTGATTTGGAGATTTAGAGATTTTTTGATTTAAAAATTAAAAGATTGATTAATTATTCAACATCCCAACTCATTTATACTTCATACTTCATCATTTATTTCGCACTTTTGTCACTCCGCACTTCGCACTTATTTATTCTTTCTTTTCAAAGCCCTATTTCTTTCTACGCCTCTGTTTCTGGGTTTAGTTTTATTTGGATTTCTTTTTCTAGGTCCGCCTAAATTTTCTTTGGTATTTTTGGCTTTCTTTTCGTGGAATGAAGGTTTGGCTTTTTTGTTTTTCTTAATCTTTAAATAGTTTTTTGAGCCAACTTCTGCTTTTTCTTCTGCTGCAAAAACCGTTGATATTACCACTTCTTTGGGTATTTCTACTATTGGAATTGGCATTTTCATTAAGTTCTCAATGTAAAATTGGTATTCTTCTTCTACCTCATTTACAAAAGTAATGGCCAAACCATTTTTACCTGCTCTACCTGTTCTACCAATCCTGTGCAAATAATCTCCAGGCGAATTTGGCGTATCAAAATTAATTACATGACTTACATCGGCTATGTCAAGTCCACGAGCTGCAATATCAGTAGCTATTAATATTCGAACTTTTCCTTCTTGAAATTTCTTTAAATTAGCAAACCTGATGTTTTGGGATTTTGCAGAATGAATCACTAAAACATCATCTACAAATTTGGTTACCATTTGCTCAAATAAACGGTCGGCATACTTAATGGTTGACACAAAAACCAATACTTTATTGATAGACTCATCTGTGTTTAACAAATGCTCTAATAAATTCAGTTTGGTGTTATAATTGGGGACCGAATAAGCCGATTGGCCAATTTGTAATAAAGGAGTTCCATGTGCTGCAATTTCTATTTTTTTAGGATTGGTAAAAAATGTACCAATTAACTTCTCCACTTCTTCGGTCATGGTAGCCGAAAACAAAATATTTTGGTGTTTAGGCAATAAATCTAAAATAGTGGTAAGCTGCGCCCTAAAACCTTGGTCAAGCATTTCATCTACTTCATCTATTACCAGCTGCTGCACTAACTTTAATTTTAAATGTCCTATGGCCGCTAAGTCAATTAATCGGCCTGGTGTAGCAACTAAAATATCCAAACCGTCAAAAACCATTTGCTTTTGAGGATTGATATTAGATCCACCATAAATTCCCCCAAATCGTAAATTGATATACTTAGTTAGCTTTTCTATTTCTTGAACCACCTGAACCACTAATTCACGGGTGGGAACTAATATAATTACACGTGGATGCTTGTCGTGAATAAAGTTTAATTGCCTAATAATAGGCAATAAATAAGCAAAAGTTTTTCCTGTTCCAGTTTGCGCCACTCCTATTACATCCAATCCTGACATAATAACTGGGAAGGCTTTTTCTTGAATTGGAGTGGGGTGAATATATTCTAAATCGTTCAATGCCTTCAGCAAAGGTTCGGTAATATTTAGTTCGTCAAAGTTGATCATAAAAGAGGTTTATTGTAGCTTAATATATTGATTTTGCAAGGCAATAGTTGATGGAAATTAATAAAACCAACTGCTTTTTAAGTATTTACACAAATTCAAAACGGTGCAAATTAAGGCTAAAAGCTTTAATTAACTAAATGAAAAATTTAAAGTAATCAAAAATCAATTTTCTCCCGATTAATCGGCATTATAATCTTTCCCACGATTAATCGAGATTCTAATCTTTATAATCTTTCGATTTGTATTTCAAAAACTAATTAATCTTAACATTTTAAAGTGAATAGCAATTTACATTAGTAAAACTGCTTTAAAGCATTAATTTTGTCCATTATTTTTAAAAGTAATCAATCAAATTATTAAAAATACAATGTCAGAATTTCAATTGGTAATGCCTAAAATGGGCGAAAGTATTGCTGAAGCAACCATTATAAAATGGCTTAAAAACGAAGGTGATGTAATAGCTATTGACGAAACTGTACTAGAAATAGCTACAGATAAAGTAGACAGTGAAGTTCCAAGTCCTAAAGCAGGAATTTTAGTAAAAAAACTATATAAAGATGGTGATGTAATAGCTGTTAACATGCCAATAGCAATTATACAATTAGCAGGAAGCGCAAGTGCGGCACCAGCTGCACCAATGGTTCAAGCACCAAATATAGTTACAAAAATAGAAGCAACGGTTCATAATGCTATTAATACTGCAGCACCCATTTCTGGAGTTGCAGGAAGCAATAAATTTTACAGTCCTTTGGTGTTAAACATTGCTCGCGAAGAAAACGTAAGCATGAGTGAATTAGAAACCATAGCTGGAAGTGGAAATGAAGGAAGAGTAACTAAACGCGATATTTTAAATTTTGTAAGTAACAGAACTGGTGGAATTGCTCAACCAATAGCCGCTCCAGTAAGTATGCCAGCTGCCATATCAACTCCAATTATAGAAGCGCCAAAAACTCCTGCACCAGTTGCTGCTGCTGTTACAAGCGTAAGTGGTGGCGATGAAATTATAGAAATGGACCGCATGCGTAAACTAATTGCCGATCACATGGTAATGAGTAAACAAACAAGTCCACATGTTACTAGTTTTGTAGAAGCCGATGTAACAAACATGGTTTTATGGCGCGAAAAAAACAAAAAAACATTTGAAAAACGTGAAGGAGAGAAAATTACTTTTACGCCTTTATTTATAGAATGTGTAGCCAGGGCAATAAAGGATTATCCAATGATTAATTGCAGTGTAAACGACACTAATATTATTAAGAAAAAGAATATTAATATAGGAATGGCAGCAGCATTGCCAAGCGGCAACTTAATAGTTCCTGTAATTAAAAATGCAGACACCATGAACTTAATTGGTATTACTAAATCAGTAAATGATTTAGCAAATAGAGCTAGGGCTAACCAATTAAAACCAGACGATATTTCGGGTGGAACTTTTACCATTACAAATGTGGGTGGATTTGGAAATTTAATGGGAACTCCAATTATTAACCAGCCTCAGGTGGCTATTATGGCTACTGGTGTAATTAAGAAAAAACCCGCTGTAATGGAAACTGAATATGGTGATGTAATAGCCATTCGCCACATGATGTTTTTATCGTTAAGCTATGACCATAGAGTGGTAGACGGTTCATTAGGAGGCAGTTTTTTACGTAGAGTTGCTGACTATATGGAGCAATGGGACGTAAATAGAGAGTCGTAACATTTCGACAAGTTCAATGTGATAAAATAAATACTAAAAAGCTGTTCGAAAGTATAGTGCACCCAAAAGTTTAGACAAATTTATAATTAATTTTGATAATAATGAGCTCGATAATTTATCGGGCTCATTCCGTTTAAATTTAGTTTAATTCTTTCATTATTATAATAAGTAATGTATTCTATTATTTCATTTTTCAGGTG